>CAURWS010000246.1:0-6046 GCA_963528485.1 uncultured Pseudomonas sp.
GCTCCCTGAAAAACGCCAAGCCTGCCGGTGCTCCGGCCATGTTCGACGACAGCGTCGGCTACAGCGCGTTGCTGATCAAAGGCCAGTACAAGCAGGCCTTCATGAAGAACAAGACCGGCACCGAACTGTGCCTGTACGACCGCAAGAACCAGAAAGCGCTGGTCACCGAGTGGGACAACGTCACCACGCTGCCGAAGAAATAGGCCTGACCTGCGTCAGACGCTGGCGCATAACTTGCTGCGAATCCCGCCATTCTCCACATCCTGCCCTGCGCTGACAGATATTCAACGCAGGGTCTGGACACTTTCTTTTGGTTTGGCGGCGTTTTGTTTCGATGAAAACCCAGTTCTCCTGCGTCGGTTGCGGCAAGTGCTGCACCGATCACCATGTTCCGCTAACACTGTCGGAAGCCGCGCAGTGGGCGGCTGACGGCGGTTCGGTGATCATCCTGACCGAAGCTTTTCTGGCCGACGGCTTTGGCGTATCCCCCGAGCAGATCACCCATGCCACACGTCGCTCGCACCCGGTCAGCAGCGGCTCGGCCCAAGCCAGAGTTGCCATCACCTTCGCGGCCTACAACGCGGGGCGCTGCCGACATCTTGACGCCGATAACCTCTGCCGTATCTATGAACGACGCCCACTGGTGTGCCGTATCTATCCCATGGAAATCAATCCGCACATTCCGCTACGCCCCGAGGCCAAGGACTGCCCGCCTGAATCCTGGACCCAAGGGACGGACCTGATCGTCGGCGGGCAACTGGTTGATCAACAACTGATGGCGCTGATCGAGCAATCCCGCCAAGCGGACCGCGACGACATCGCCCGCAAGCAGGCCATCTGCATGGCGCTGGGCATCAACACCACGGCGCTCAAGGGCAACGGCTTCGTGGCGTACTTGCCGGACATGGACGCTTTCGCTACCGCTGTCGCGCGTTTCAGCACCGGAGAATTGCCCGCTGCCGACAACGGCTGGGGGTTTCGCGTCGCAGGCGAGCATGCCACCCAAACCCTGCGCCAGGCAGGCGCGCGCGTGGAGACAGCAGAGGCAATGAGCTATATGTTCATCCCTTTGCAAAGCGCCTGAGACCCTTCGATGAAAAGCGTTGCGATCGTGCTGTTTCCCCATGTCCAGTCGCTGGACGTGGCCGGCCCGCTGGATGTGGTTGCCGAAGCCAATCGCTACGTGGCCGAGGGCGACGGCTACACGATCACCACCATTGGCGCGGCGCCCTACCCGATCAACGCTTCGAACGGCATGCCTCTGGGCGCGCAGTACACGCTGGCAGACGCACCCAAGGCTTTCGATATTCTGTTGGTACCGGGCGGCCCGCTGCTGCCCGACAGTGCAGAGATGCCGCACATCAGCGCGTGGCTGCATGAAGCAACGCCACTGGCCGGGCGCTATGGCTCGATCTGCACCGGGGCGTTCATTCTGGGCCACGCCGGGCTGCTCGATGACAAACAGGCCGCGACCCACTGGAGCCATGCGCAGCAGCTGGCGGATCTGTTTCCGAAAGCGCGGGTCGAGCCGGACCGGATCTATGTGCGTGACGGCAAACTCATGACCTCGGCAGGCGTCACGGCGGGGATCGACATGGCACTGGCTCTGGTGGCGGAGGATCACGGCCCCGCCATTGCACTGGCCGTCGCCAAGCGCTTGCTGGTGGTGGCCCAGCGCCAGGGCGGCCAGTCGCAGTTCAGCCCCTACCTCAATGCCTCGGTGGATGACGACTCACCGGTGGCGAAGATTCAGCGCTACGTCATGGAGCACATCAGCGAGCCGTTTTCAGTAGAGCGTCTGGCTGAAGTGGTATCGATGAGCCCGCGCAGCTTTGCCCGGGTGTTCGCCCGCGACGCCAAGATCACGCCTGCCGAGTTCGTGCAGCGGGCCAGAATCGACGCTGCCCGGCGTTTGCTGGAAGGCAGCGAAATGGTGATCAAGGCAGTGGCGTATCACTGTGGCTTCGGCAGCGCGGCGCGCATGCGGCTGATTTTCAGCCAGCGCCTGGGCGTCACGCCGACGCAGTATCGCGACAGTTTTCGTAAGCAAGGGTGAGCGATCAGCGTTTGCCCATCGAACGGCGGGTGCCGGAAGGTGCGGCGCCGGGGCGTTTGTCGTGGTTCGATTTGCCCGCGCCTTTGTAAGGGGTCGTCTGCTTCTTGGCTTGCAGCAACTCGCCCGGTTTGAACGGGAAGCTGAACGCCGGGATCGCCGGTTTCTTCTCGGCGGATTCGGCGTTGGTATCAGCAGGTTCGACAGCCAGGTCGGGAGCTGAGGGGTGTTCGGGGGTGGTCATGAAAGCTCCGTAATCGCTAGACGGTCGAGGGGTGAGCAGGCGTGGCCCGCAAGCCGCGCAGCATACCTCAATCCCCTCGCGACCGCCCGTGACAGCCGAGCAACGGCCTATTTGTAGAAAAGATCCACCAGCACCTCAGCGGAAAACGGGCCGGGCGTCGGGCTGTTGGTCTGCCACACCAGCTCGGCATTGAAATCAGCGGTCGCCGAGTAGGTGCCGTCCGGCAGGTCGATGATGTGGAACGGCTCATTGAAACGGATCGGCCGATGGGCAGGCGCTTGGGTGATGCGAATGCCGACGCTATCGTTGTGGGTCGGCACCAGTACGTCTCCCGACAGCGTGCCGGAGACCGGGGTGAACCGGGCGTTGAGGCTGAACGGCGAATCGCAGGTTCGGCCAGCGGCCAGGGCAAAACGCTCGAAGGTTGCCACCTCGCCCACGCGTACATTCCTGATGGGCACGACGCCAAATTCGACCGTTTCCGGCAGCACCCGCAGCTCGGCATTACAAGCCACAAAGCGCAAGCCCATGAGGTTATTGATGACGTAGGTGAGGTTGCTTTCGGGCGATGGACTGAGGCCGTTACCACTGTCGACCTGAAACATGCGGTAGTCGGTAACGTCACTGGCCACACCTGACGGCGGCGTCGGGCCGTACTTCTGAATGAACGCCGAAAACGGCAGCGTGAAGCTGACTTTAGGACAGGCGACAACATTGCCCGCGCCCTCGGTGCAGGCGGGCAGCACCTGCTGCGTGGGAATTCGCCCATTGCTTTGCACGTAATCGATACCGTTGAGCGTCAGCCCTGCCCGAATGCCTTCGCCGATCGGCACGTTGTCCGGGTTCAGGTACAACACCACCTCCTCGGCAGGGCCGGACTGCTCTCGCGAACACTCCACCGCCAGGTTCAGCCGTTCCGAACGCCAGACCACGCTGCCGTCAGGCAGCGTCGCCGGGATAGCAACGCTGCTGCTCAGATCGGCGCGAATCACGGTGTCGCCCGAACCCTGGGTTTTGCAGGTCATGGCCAGGCCGGTCGCAGGCATCAACAGCGCCAGCAAAAACGCCGGACACCCGCGTGAGAAAGAAAAGGTCGTCATGGTCAGCATTGCTCTGTCGTTGAAGGGGACGGAAAAACCTGCCCGCAAAACTGGCGCTGCCCGCCGTAGTCGGTCAGCGCCTTGAAGCGCAGGTACCCCTCCCCGGCCGGCCCGAAAAGCCCAATTGCGTGTTCGGAGAAGGGTGCGAGCATCAGGTCTTCGCGAAGCTCGCTGCCGTTGAACGCGATGTTCAGCAGCGATACATGGAAGGGTGTGGGGTTACGCACATGGAGTACGTCGCAACCCTGTGTATCCCGTTGCCAGACAAGGCGCACAGGTCCGTCGGACGGATCGCCAGCAAGGCCTGGCGGGCGATAAAACACGTTGATGCGCTGGCGCACCGCGATGTTCAACTGCTGCAATGCGGCGCTGCGACGGGGCACTTCCAGCACGTACAGATGCAGCAGCGACTCGCGATCAATCGGCATGCCGACACCTTCATAAAGCACCCGCAGTGTCTGTTTGCCTTGGGCCGCAAGCTGCGCCAGCGGCGGCGTGAGCACGAACGGCAGGTCGTGTGAACTGTGCGGATCCCCGTTGGCATCGGCGATCCACGCCTGAATCAGCACCTGCTCTTTACCGGGATTACTGACCTCGATAGTCGCCTCACGAAAGCGGCCATCAAACACCAGCCGGGTCCCGGCCAGCGAGACCACGGCGTGAGCATCGAGGCAGAACAGCATCGCCAGCGCGCACTTCACGATGGCGCTTTTCATCGAAGCCTTCATCGGCAAACCACCTTGACCCGGTCATAGGTCCGCTGCGGATCCCGGGCCGGCAGCTCGAACGGCGCCTGGCACTGTTGATCCGACCATTTCACCACCAGCGCGCCGCTGTCCTGCTCGCTCAGCACCAACGCGCGGCCAGTAGGGTCGACGGCCGCCAGCAGCTTGCCCTGCTCGTCCTCGACCATGGCGCCGAGGGGTAAATGAGTGGCATCTTCGCGCACCAGTTCGAACTGCACACGCCGCCCGACCTTCGCCTTGAAGTTCACCACCGGCACCGCGCCGCGACGGGGAATCACCTGGATGACGGCGTTTTCCAGCTCGACATCGGCGCCCAGCTGACGAGTGTCGAGACTGACCCAATTGGCTCGGTAGGGCTGGGCGTAAGGCAGGATGGCGTAGCCGTTACTCGCGGTTTCGATGTTGCTGTAATTGCTCAGGCGCGCCCCCGGAACATCCTTGACCCGCACCAGCGCGAAGGTTTCTCCCAGAGGCTGGCCAAGATTCACGCCCCCCGCGTGGGCGACCAGCGACCCCGCCGCCCCCACGTTGAAGGCCTTGAAGTCGCGGCCCTGACCGTAGCCTGCGTCGAACCGCCCAAAGCCTGTGGTTGTGTTGAGCTTGCCGAATCCGGAGGAGCCCGAGCGACTGTCGCGCCCGGCCTGCAGCGAATAGAAGGTATTGCGATCATCGAAGACCTGACCGTTCAGACCCGCCTGCAGATCCTGATCGCCCGAGCCGTCGCGCACGGCATTGAAAAATGCCCGAGACGAAGACGGGCTGTCGCCCAACGGCAGGCTCAAAGTCAGCGCGATGCGGTTGTCCGACTGACGTTGCCCATCGCGCAAAAACGTCTGGTTGCGCTCCAGCGAAATGCCGTAGCTGAGGCTGCGCCAGGCCGCGTTCCAAGACAGGTACAGCTGCCGCGTTTTCCCGGCGGAGTCCCAGTAACGCTGCTCGGAACCGGTAACGCTCAACGACGCGGACTGCTCGGGTAATGCCTGGGTCAGGTTGAATTCGATACGGTCTCTGGCCCGCGCAATGCTGCTGCCGTTGATAGCGCGGCGTTCGTCGACATGCTCATCGAAGGTGCGGTACTGATCGGTGGAATAGCGATAACCGGCAACAGCGAGGGTGGTGTTGGTCAGGTCCAGGGTGTTGGCATAGCGCACGCGCAGGCTATGGCCGGTGTGGCTTTCACGCACCTGCTGACTGGCCGATTGAGTCAGGTCCAGAGACACCGCGCCCAGCCCGGTATTGGCCCCGGCACCGATATTGGCCGCACGAAAATCCTCGGCCACTTGAGCGCCGCCGGACAGCGTAACGCGATCAGTCAGGCCGTAGATCAGGGTCGCGCTGGAGAACGACGGCGACTCGCCCGCGTCATCAAAGCTGTCGTACTGCCCCGCGGCCAGGCTGTAACGCAACGTGCCCTTGGGCACCATGATCGGCAAAGACGCATAGGCCTGTACGAAAACGCGCTTGCGCCCGTCAGCCTCAGTCACAGTGACCTGCAGATCACCGTTCGAGCCACTGGGGTAGATGTCCGAGATTTCGAACGGCCCCGGCGACACGTTGCCGCTGTAGAGCACGAAATTGTTCTGGCGCACCTCCACTGTGGCGTTGGTTTCGGCGATGCCACGGATGACCGGCGCATAGACCCGCTCGCTGTCGGGCAGCATGCCGTCGTCGGATGCCAGCATCGCACCGTTAAAACGTACGCTGTCGAAAACCTGCGAATCAGTGAAGGTTTCGCCCAGGGTCAACTGACTCCTGAGCGCCGTCACGTCGCGCTGAAGAAACGTCCTGTTGCTGCGAAATCGATAAGATTGAGCATCCCCGTAGACCACCGAAGATTCGTTACGCAGTCGCCATGCGCCAATATTCAGGCCGTTGCGCAGACCAAGGTAATACTGATCCTGAG
>CAURWS010000247.1:0-6032 GCA_963528485.1 uncultured Pseudomonas sp.
CCTCAACCCTGCTGAAGAGGGCAAGCCCGCGCGGCTGGAGCAGTTCTTCTTCGGCCTCGGCGGCCCCAATGGCCCGCTTCCGCTGCACCTGACCGAATACGTGCGCGAGCGTCAGCGCAACAATGCCGACAGCACCAGCAAACGCTTTCTCGACGTCTTCCACCATCGCCTGCTCAGCCTGTTCTACCGGGCCTGGGCCGAGGCGCGGCCAACCGTCAGCCATGATCGTCCGGACGATGATTACTGGTCTGCGCGGTTGGCGGCTTTCAGCGGTCGGGGCATGCCGAGCCTGCTGGATCAGGGCCTGATTCCCGACACGGCCAAGCTGCATTTCAGTGGGCATCTGTCTGCGCAAACCCGCTACCCGGACGGGCTGAAGGCGATCCTTGAGGATTATTTCGGTCTGCCGGTGGAGATCGAAGAGTACGTCGGCCAGTGGCTGGAGTTGCCCGAACGCAGCCGCGTCGGTCGCACTGCCCATCAACTGGGTGTCGACTTTTGCCTGGGCAGTCACGTCTGGGATCGGCAGCACAAATTTCGCATCCGCCTGGGGCCTCTGACCCTCGACGACTACATGGGCATGCTGCCCGATGGCGAGCCCTTCAAGCACTTGGTGGCCTGGGTCGCCGAGTACCTGGGCCACGAGCTGGACTGGGACCTGAACCTGATTCTGCAACAACCGCACATCCCGAAACTGCAACTCAACGGCCAGTTCCGCCTGGGCTTCAACACCTGGCTGGGGCAACCGATAGAAGACGCCCGCGACCTGATTCTCGCCCGCCATTATGCCGATCAGGCGGATGCGGCAGAGCCTGGGCTTGCGTCGGCAAACCATTCAGCAAGGAGCACGGAACATGGGTGAGATCAGTCGCGCAGCGCTGTTCGGCAAACTCAACAGCGTCGGTTACAAGGCCATCGAAGCGGCCACGGTGTTCTGCAAACTGCGGGGCAACCCCTATGTGGAACTGGCGCATTGGTTTCATCAGTTGCTGCAATTGCAGGACTCGGATCTGCACCGGATCATCCGCCAGTTCAACGTCGAACCGGCGCGGCTGGCCCGCGACCTGACCGAGGCGCTGGATCGCCTGCCGCGCGGGTCGACGTCGATCACCGATCTGTCGTCTCACGTCGAGGAAGCGGTCGAGCGCGGCTGGGTCTACGGCAGCCTGATGTTCGGCGAAAGCCAGGTGCGCACGGGGTATCTGTTGATCGGCATTCTCAAGACGCCGAGCCTGCGCCATGGGCTGCTGAACCTGTCCGGCGAGTTCGACAAGATCAAGGTCGAAACCCTGAGCGAGCGCTTTGACGAATACGTCGGCGACTCCCCGGAAAACACCCTCAGCGCCAACGACGGTTTCAACGCGGCCTCCACACCCGGCGAAGCCAGCGGCGCGATGGCCCCCAGCGCGATGGGCAAGCAGGAGGCCCTCAAGCGCTTCACCGTGGACATGACCGAGCAGGCCCGCAGCGGCAAGCTCGACCCCATCGTCGGGCGCGACGAGGAAATCCGCCAGATGGTCGACATCCTCATGCGCCGTCGGCAGAACAATCCGATCCTCACGGGCGAAGCAGGCGTGGGCAAAACCGCGGTGGTCGAAGGCTTTGCGCTGCGCATCGTGGCCGGAGACGTGCCGCCTGCACTCAAGGATGTGGAGCTGCGCAGCCTCGATGTCGGCCTGTTGCAGGCGGGCGCGAGCATGAAAGGCGAGTTCGAACAGCGCCTGCGTCAGGTCATCGAAGACGTTCAGGCCTCGCCGAAACCGATCATCCTGTTCATCGACGAAGCCCACACGCTGGTGGGCGCAGGCGGCGCGGCGGGCACAGGCGACGCCGCCAACCTGCTGAAACCGGCGCTGGCTCGCGGCACCTTGCGCACCGTCGCAGCCACGACCTGGGCCGAGTACAAGAAACACATCGAGAAAGACCCGGCCCTCACCCGCCGCTTTCAGGTGGTGCAAGTCGGCGAGCCTTCCGAGGACAAAGCCTTGCTGATGATGCGCGGCGTCGCCTCGACCATGGAAAAGCACCATCAGGTGCAGATCCTCGACGAAGCGCTGGAGGCCTCGGTCAAGCTGTCGCATCGCTACATCCCGGCGCGCCAGCTGCCGGACAAATCCGTCAGCCTGCTGGACACCGCCTGCGCGCGTGTCGCCGTGAGCCTGCATGCCGTGCCTGCGGAAGTGGACGACAGCCGTCGGCGCATCGAGGCGCTGGAAACCGAGCTGCAGATCATTGCCCGCGAGCATGCGATTGGCGTCAATACGGGCCCAAGGAGACTCAACGCCGAATCTCTGCTCACGACTGAGCGCGAGCGCCTGGTCGAACTGGAAAGCCGTTGGGACGAAGAGAAAAAGCTCGTCGACCAACTGCTTGGTCTGCGCGCCGCACTGCGCGAAGAACGTGGTTTGGTCGATACGATTCAGGATCCAGACAACTACGAGCAAAAGGCGATGGCCGATCAACTGGCCGACCTGCAATCACGCCTCAGCGCCCTGCAAGGCGAAACCCCGCTGATTCTGCCGACCGTGGACTATCAGGCCGTGGCTTCGGTGGTCGCCGACTGGACCGGTATCCCCGTCGGACGCATGGCGCGCAACGAGCTGGAAACCGTACTCAACCTCGATCAGCACCTGAAAAAACGCATCATCGGCCAGGACCACGCGCTGCAGATGATCGCCAAACGCATCCAGACCTCCCGCGCAGGCCTGGACAACCCGAGCAAACCCATCGGCGTGTTCATGCTCGCGGGCACCTCGGGCGTGGGCAAGACCGAAACCGCGCTGGCCCTGGCCGAAGCCATGTACGGCGGCGAGCAGAACGTCATCACCATCAACATGAGCGAGTTCCAGGAAGCCCACACCGTCTCCACCCTCAAGGGCGCGCCGCCGGGTTACGTCGGTTACGGCGAAGGCGGCGTGCTGACTGAAGCCGTGCGCCGCAAGCCTTACAGCGTGGTGCTGCTGGATGAAGTGGAAAAGGCCCACCCGGACGTCCACGAGATTTTCTTCCAGGTGTTCGACAAAGGCGTGATGGAGGACGGCGAAGGCCGCGTGATCGACTTCAAGAACACCCTGATCCTGCTGACCACCAACGCCGGCACCGAGCTGATTTCGCACCTGTGCAAAGACGCCCGGAACGTGCCCGACCCGGAAGACATCGCCAAGGCCCTGCGCCAGCCGTTGCTGGAGATTTTTCCGCCCGCGCTGCTGGGGCGGCTGGTGACCATTCCCTACTACCCGCTCAGCGACACCATGCTCAAGGCGATCACTCGCCTGCAGCTCGACCGCATCAAGAAGCGCGTGAAAAACACCCACAAAGTGGCGTTCGACTACGACGACGCGGTGGTGGACCTGATCGTCTCGCGCTGCACCGAAACCGAAAGCGGCGGGCGGATGATCGACACCATCCTGACCAACACCCTGCTGCCGGACATGAGCCGCGAGTTCCTGACGCGCATGCTCGACGGCAAACCGATGGCCGGGGTGCAGATTCGCGAGCGGGATAACCAGCTGGATTACACATTCAGCAACGTCGGCGCCTGATCCGACACCATCGCGAATGAATTCGCTCCCACAGAGGAATGCGATCACCTGTGGGAGCGAATTCATTCGCGAAAAAACGCCGCCCCCGAACTTCATGAGATAACCCATGCAATTCATGCAACTCACCCGGCTGGCGCAAGTCAGCAGCCCACTGGGCCCGGACGTGCTGCTGCTCAGACACATGAGCGGCGGCGACGAGCTGGGGCGCCCGTTCGAATACGAGCTGCAACTGACCTCCAGCGACGACGCCATCGACCTCAATCAGCTGCTCGGCAAGCCCATGAGCGTGTCCGTGCAGCTGAGCAGCGGCGGCAACCGCTACTTCCACGGGCTGGTCGCGCGCTGCAGCCAGAACGTCGACACCGGCCAGTTCGCCAGCTATCAGGTCACCCTGCGGCCTTGGCTGTGGATGCTGACCCGCACCTCCGACTGCAAGATTTTCCAGAACCTGACCATCCCGCAGATCATCAAGCAGGTGTTTCGCGATCTGGGCTTCTTCGACTTCGAAGACACCCTCAGCCGTCCCTACCGCGAGTGGGAATACTGCGTGCAGTACCGCGAGACCAGCTTCGATTTCGTCAGCCGCCTGATGGAACAGGAAGGCATCTACTACTTCTTCCGTCACGAAAAAGACCGCCACGTCCTGGTGTTAGCCGACGCCTATGGCGCGCACCAGCCCGCGCCAGGCTATGAGTCGGTGCCTTTCTACCCGCCGGATGGCCAGCATCGCGAGCGCGATCACGTCAGTGACTGGCGCCTGGCCCAGGAGGTCCAGCCCGGCTCGCTGGAGCTCAACGACTACGACTTTCAACGCCCCAGCGCGCGCATCGACGTGCGCTCGGCCATGCCGCGCCCACACTCGGCCGGCGATTATCCGCTGTACGACTACCCCGGCAGCTACGTGCAAAGCGAAGACGGCGAGCACTACGCGCGCACCCGCATCGAGGCGATTCAAAGCCTGCACGAGCGTGTCGAACTCAGCGGCACGGCGCGCGGGCTCGGCGCCGGGCACGTGTTCAGCCTGACCGGTTTCAGCCGCCAGGATCAGAACCGCGAATACCTCATCGTCGCCAGCCGCTACCTCGTCACCCAGGAAAGCCTGGAAACCGGCGGCAGCTCCGCGGGCCTGCAATTCGAAAGCACCCTGACCTGCATCGACGCCCAACAGAGCTTTCGCACACAGCCCTCGACCAAGCGCCCCATCGTCAAAGGCCCGCAGACCGCGGTGGTGGTTGTCACCGAGGGCTCGGAGATATTCACCGACGCATTCGGCCGAGTGAAGGTGCATTTCTATTGGGACCGTCACGACCAATCCAACGAAAACAGCTCCTGCTGGATTCGCGTGTCACAGGCCTGGGCCGGCAAGAACTGGGGCTCGATGCAGATCCCGCGCATCGGTCAGGAAGTCATCGTCAGCTTTCTGGAAGGCGACCCCGACCGCCCCATCATCACCGGACGCGTGTACAACGCCGAACAGACCGTGCCCTACGAGTTGCCCGCCAACGCCACGCAAAGCGGCACTAAGAGCCGCTCCAGCAAAGGCGGCACGCCGGCGAACTTCAACGAAATCCGCATGGAAGACAAAAAAGGCGCCGAGCAGCTGTACATCCATGCCGAGCGCAATCAGGACATCGTCGTCGAGGTCGATGAAAGCCACTCGGTGGGGCATGACCGGCATAAGAGCATTGGTAATGACGAGACGGTGACCGTTGGCCGAAACCGGGTACGCGCCGTGAAGCAGGACGATGTGTTGCTGGTAGGGTCGAGCAAAACCGACAGCATCAGCCGCAGCTACTTGATCGAAGTCGGCGACAACCTGCGCCTGGTGTGCGGCAAAAGCGTGCTGGAGCTTAACGCCAGTGGCCAGATCAACCTGACCGGCGTGCAGTTCAATTTCAACACCGAAGGCAGCGCCGAGATCAACACCGGCGGCAAGTTGCACTTGAACATCGGTGGTCGCCCAGGCGCAACGCCCGAAGGTCAGGGCGACAAGGGCAGCATCGATGCGGCCGTCAAAGCGATGTTTCCCGAACCCCAATCCGGCCAGTGACCCCTATTTGAAGAGAAGTCGTCATGACCTACCGCATCAATGAGTTTCAGTTCGCGCTGCCTGACACAGAGCTGCAGGACAGCTCCATCAACATTCTCAAGTTTCCAGCGCTCGACACCAGCCTGGTTATCAGCCGCAGCTTTCTGGCCGATGACGAAACGCTGCACAGCAATTTCGATGCACAGCTCAAGCGGCTGGAACAGCAGGTCAGCGGTCTGCGCTATCAGCCCCCGCAGACTGTCCGTATTGGTCCGGCGCAGGAAGTGGAAGCGCTGGAGTTGCGCAGTCAATTCAGCAAGGCCGCGGACAAGGTCTATCAGTACCAGTTGGCGCTGGTGCTGCCCGGCACCCGCAAAATGCTCGCGCTGAGTTACGTCAAGGCTCAGCCGCTGGGCGATGCCGAGGCTGAACACTGGACGCGAATACAAGTGTCCCTGACG
>CAURWS010000248.1:0-6026 GCA_963528485.1 uncultured Pseudomonas sp.
CGTTGAAGACGCCCTGCACGCAACCCGCGCAGCCGTCGAAGAAGGCGTGGTACCTGGCGGTGGCGTGGCGCTGGTTCGCTCGCTGCAGGCCATCTCCGAACTGAAAGGCGACAACGCTGATCAGAACGTCGGTATCGCTCTGCTGCGTCGTGCTGTTGAAGCACCTCTGCGTCAGATCGTTGCCAACTCCGGTGACGAGCCAAGCGTTGTGGTCGACAAGGTCAAGCAGGGTTCGGGTAACTTCGGTTACAACGCAGCGTCCGGCGAATACGGCGACATGATCGAAATGGGTATCCTGGACCCGGCCAAAGTGACTCGCTCTGCTCTGCAGGCGGCGTCCTCGATTGCCAGTCTGATGATCACCACCGAAGCGATGATCGCCGACGTGGCAGAAGACAAGCCTGCAGCTGGCGGCATGCCAGACATGGGCGGCATGGGTGGCATGGGCGGCATGATGTAAGTCGGCCTGACCCGGATGCACAAAAAACCCCGCTTCGGCGGGGTTTTTTTATGGGTAGAGGTTGGCTCGGGATCGTTACCTTGAAGCCCTGGCGGGCATCGGAGTAGCGATCTAAAGCCAACCCAAAAGCTAACAACCCAGTCTATCTACCCAGAAACCGCCTCACCCTGCAACGCGCCGTCCTTCTTACCCACCGGCCGGTAAAGCACAGCGTAATAAGCCCCCAGGCAAATCAACCAGCAAAACACCGCTGTCCAGATGTTGTGAGAGAAGAAATGCGCGCCCTGCAACATCCTGCCGACTGAAAACACTGTTCCCAAGCCAAACGCTAACACCAGGCCCGCCTTGGCCAAGCGCGGCTTGCGATCGCGGAACACAAAGAACAGCGCAAACAGCGTAAAACCCGTCGCCGCATGCCCGCCCGGCCAGCAGCGGCCTGGCTTGTCGGTCGGTGGGCGCGGGCTGAGGAGTTCGCTGTAGGTTTCCTGGCCGCCGAATTCGGTCAGGCTCCACGGGCACTGAACGGATGTCACGACCTTGACCGGGGTAACGAAGCTGGTCGACAGCGCCATCGACAGCACCATGCACCCCAATTCGCGTTTCCAGGCTTTCAACGGTCCCACGAAGAACGACGCAACAAAACCGATAAAGGACAGCACGCCCAAGGCAATCACCACCTGTTTGGCGCGGTCATGCAGGATGTTTTCCAGAAAATAACTGTGTCGGCCGATGAACCCGCCGTTTGCAGGGTCGTAGGCCAGCTTGGCGATGTCCATGTCCAGCGAGGTCAGCTCCAGAAACAACAGGGTGATGGCCGTGATAGCGGGGATGCCGAGGTAAACCCACAGGTTGATCGGGCGCGAGGTGGGCCGTTCGAAGACTTCAGACATGGTGAATCCCGTGTGATGGCGAGGAGGGGTGGACCGAGAGCATTCGGCAGTCTGCTCGGGAGGCTGTCGCCGGGCCGTGAATCGCGAGTGAAAAAAACGTTATGCGCGCCGATGCTGGCCCTCGGGCGAACTTGGCCGTAAGCTGCCGCCAACTCTGACCTCATCGAGTGCACACGCCCAAGGTGTGCCCAGGTCATGCCGACGACCGCCTATGGAGACATGCGCCCATGAGAATTCTGCTGGTTGAAGACAACCGCGACATCCTGGCGAACCTGGCCGACTATCTGGGTTTGAAGGGCTACACCGTTGACTGCGCGCAAGATGGCCTGTCCGGGCTGCATTTGGCGGCCACCGAGCACTACGACCTGATCGTGCTCGACATCATGCTGCCGGGCATCGACGGCTACACGCTGTGCAAGCGCCTGCGCGAAGACGCCCGCCGCGACACGCCGGTGATCATGCTCACCGCGCGCGACCAGCTCGACGACCGCCTCCAAGGCTTCCGCTCGGGTGCTGACGATTACCTGCTCAAGCCTTTCGCCCTGTCGGAACTGGCCGCGCGGATCGAAGCGGTGCTGCGTCGCGCCCAGGGCGGTGGCCGTCGCACGCTGCAGGTGGCCGATCTGATCTACGACCTGGACACCCTGGAAGTGACCCGCGAAGGGCGCATGCTCAAGCTCAACCCGGTCGGCCTGAAGCTGTTGGCTGTGTTGATGCAAAAGAGCCCTCATGTGCTGCGTCGCGAAATCCTCGAAGAAGCCCTGTGGGGCGACGACTGCCCGGACAGCGACAGCCTGCGCAGCCACGTTCATCAGTTGCGTCAGGTGATCGACAAGCCGTTCGCCAAGCCTTTGCTGCAGACGGTGCACGGTGTGGGTTATCGCTTGGCCGAGGGCCGCGATGGAGTTTAAGCAGAGCCTCGCCCAGCGCATCATCATCGCCTTTGCGTTGATGAGCGCGCTGGTTGCCGGTTCTTTCGCCATGGGCATTGTGGCGACAGTGCATCTGGTGGAAGAGAAGCTGATTTCGGCGGGCCTGGGCGGCGACCTGACGCGTCTGTTGCTGATGGACAGCGTCGAGGACTGGAGCCATCGCCCCGAACCTGATCAGCTGTTCTATTTCAGCGGCGGCCCGGGGGATTTCGAGCTGCCCAAGGACCTGCGTCATCTGGAGCCGGGTTTCCACGAGGTGTTCCGTGGGCCGCTGTCCTATCACGCCATGGTCGAAGTGGTCGATGGCCGTCATTACGTCCTGCTGCAGGATCAGAGCGATTTCGAAGAGCGCGAGCGCGTGCTGTTCGCGGTCGTGCTGGTGGGCTTTGTGCTGGCCCTGGCGCTTGCCGTGGTGCTGGGCTGGATTCTGGCCCGTCGGGTGATGGCACCGGTGGTGCGGCTGGCGCGCCAGGTGCGTCATCGCGATCAATTACTGGGCCTGGCACCGCCGCTGGCGCCGGATTACGCCGCTGACGAGGTGGGTGAGCTGGCAGTGGCCTTCGACGCCACGCTCGGTCGTCTGCGCGATGCCCTGACCCGCGAGCGGATGTTCACCAGTGACGTGAGCCATGAGTTGCGAACGCCGTTGATGGTGCTGGCCAGCTCCTGCGAACTGCTGCTGGAGAATCCGGCGCTGGACCAACGGGCCCGGGCGCAGGTCGAGCGGGTAGGGCGCGCCTGTGAGGAAATGCGCGATCTGGTGCAGACATTCCTGATGCTGGCCCGCACCCAGCGCGACGATGCCGGGATGAACCCGCGTTTGACCTTGCAAGGCGCGGCGCAGCAATTGCTGACGCTGTGGCGTGAGCCGATCGAGACCAAGGGCCTGCAACTTGAATATCACCCCGAAGCCGCTGGCGAAGAGACCTATAACGCGACCTTTCTCTACGCCGTAATGGGCAACTTGCTCCGTAACGCCTTGCACTACACCGATCACGGATTTATCCGACTGACCTTGTTGCCCGACGGGTTCTCGGTTGAGGATTCGGGTGTCGGCATTCCGGTGGAGAAGCGCGAGGCGATGTTCCAGCCGTTCGTGCGTGGCAACGAAAAGCGCGGCGAGGGGCTTGGGTTGGGGCTGTCGCTGGTCCAGCGGATCTGTGAGAACCAGGGTTGGACGGTGAGCCTGGACACCATGGAGCCCAACGGTTGCCGCTTTACAGTCCTATTCAAAAAGGTGACTGGCTGACAATCGGTACAGACAGCAGCCCTGCAATGTATAGGCAATGTAAAGTTTGCTGTCATCTTCAAGATTGTGGCCCTATGCTAGCCCCATCTTCTGGAAAAACCTCGTAACATTTGTTCCCATCAAGGGACGTTTTTTTCACATTTGCGTGACCTGAGGATGACGTTAATCCACTTAATTTTGGCCGTATCACCTTGAGGAGATACGGCCATGAGCAAGCGGATCGAGTTGGATTTCTCGCGCAAGTACGACGACGCGCACGCACAAAAATATTTACGCAAACACAGGGACGGTTTGGCTCGACGGTTGTCTGATCGTCGCGACAAGCAGCTGGCCCGTCGTGCGCTGGCGTTGGCCGGCGAGCCTGGGCTGGTGCTGGACCTCCCTTGTGGTGCGGGGCGTTTCTGGCCGTTGCTGGCGGAAAAGGCCAATCGCGTGATCATCGGGGCCGACAATTCGGCATCCATGGTCAAGACCGCCTGCAAGTCGCAGCCTGCGGATGTGGTGAAACGGGTACAACCCTTGCAGACATCTGCATTCGCCATCGACATGCCTGATAACGCAGTGGACAGCATTTTCTGCATGCGTCTGATGCATCACATCGGTGAGGCCAAGGACAGAGCGGTATTGTTGAAAGAGTTTCACCGTGTAACTCGAGACAGTGTGATCATTTCGCTCTGGGTCGATGGCAACTTCAAAGCCTGGAAGCGCAAACGCGCTGAGCGTAATCGCCACCAGGAGGGTTACCAGAACCGCTTCGTGTTACCGGTGGACACAGTAGAAGCCGAATTCGAACAGGCAGGCTTTCGTATCCAGGAGCGTCTGGATTTCCTGCCGTTGTACGCCATGTGGCGTGTGTATCTATTACGTAAGAGGTAACAGGATGGCCGTGGATTTCGCAGCAGAGTTGACCCTTCCCGCCAAGGACCGTTTTGCTTATTTCTGGAACACCAAGGGCGAGTGGGTGGAAGAACCCAACGTGCGCCGTGGTGGTGAGAGTGGCGTGCAACGCGTCGTATCGGAGAATGGCCGCCTGCTGTACGTCAAGCGGCAGGTCGGTCACATCTACCGCAGCTGGCTTCACCCGTTCGGTCGCCCGACAGTGTTGCGCGAGCGTGATGCCCTTGAAGGGCTGCGTCAGTTGAACGTCAATGTGGCGCGCATTGTGTTCTGCGGGGCTGAGCGTGATGAGCACAACGAATGGCGCGCTCTGCTGGTGACCGCTTCTCTGGATGGCTTCGACGAGTTCGAAAACTGGCTCAAGGCCGGGGGGCGCGAGCAGTACGGCGAGGCGTTGTACGAACAGATGCTCAAGGAACTGGCTGAAAACCTGGCCCGCATGCACAAAGGGCGCTGGCAGCACAGCTGCATCTATATCAAGCACGTTTTCGTACGCGTGGTCGGGGAAGGCGCAAACGCCAGACCTGAGGTGGCGCTGCTGGATCTTGAGAAGTGTCGCCAGCGTCTGACCGCCTACGGCGCAGCGCAACACGACATGAAACAACTGCGTCGCCATTCGTCGTTTGCCGCAGCGGACTGGAGCAAGCTCGTCTACTTTTACGAGACGGCGTTTGGCAGCCCCATCAAAGGTTTAGAACGATGAAGTTAGAAGTCGCTCGAGGTTTGTTTTTAATCGGGGCATTGGGCGTCGCCTCCATCGCCATGGCGGCCTGGGAGCAACCCAGGCCGAAGATTCTGAGCGCAGTCCACGGTGAGGGCCAATGTGCCCTGCCGCGAGTGGCCAAGGCCCAATCGCCCGTGCGCCCGGACCATGATCTGCTGTTGTTGATGTTCGGGCTGGCGCAGGGGACGGGGCCGCAGCATTGAGGTTGGCTCCGGACGCTTACTTTGATGCCCTTCGGGCCATTAGCGGGCAAGCCCGACAGGGCAACAGAGTAAGAATCCCAAGCCAACCTCTGGCATCAATGTAGCGTCCGTAAGCCATCCCTCGCAGCCAGCAACGTATAAACACACGGCAACACAATCAGCGTAAACAGCGTCCCCACCGACATCCCCACCGCAATCACCAGACCGATATCAAAACGGCTCACAGCCCCCGCGCCGGTTGCGAGAATCAACGGCACCATGCCGAACACCATCGCCGCTGTAGTCATCAAAACCGGCCGCAGGCGAATCGCTGCTGCTTCTTCTACTGCCTCCCGGGCACTCAGGCCTTTGTCGCGGCGCAGCTGGTTGGCGAATTCGACGATCAGGATGCCGTGTTTGCTGATCAGCCCGATCAATGTCACCAGCCCCACCTGGGTGTAGATGTTCAGCGTCGAGATGCCGAGGAACAGCGGAATCAGCGCGCCACAGATCGACAGCGGTACCGTGACCAGAATCACCAGCGGGTCACGGAAACTCTCGAACTGCGCGGCCAGCACCAGGAAGATGATCGCCAGGGCCAGGCCGAAGGTCACCCACAGCGCATTGCCTTCCTGCACGAATTGGCGGGAAGTGCCGGCGTAGTCATAGGCGAAGCCGGCCGGGGCTTCTTC
>CAURWS010000249.1:0-6026 GCA_963528485.1 uncultured Pseudomonas sp.
GGGTACGCAGCGAGATCTTGCACATCGAAGCAAACTGCTCTTGCCCAAGCCCGGTCACTTCATGACGAAGACGCTTCACGGCCCCGCCGATACTGATCGTTCCAGCCGACAGTTGATCGCGAAGCTCATTGAGAATGATCCCGCGCTGGCGGATTTCGTCGTTCATGCCAGCCCCCAATTGTTCAATGTGGCGTTCAGGCGTGCCAAGGCAATTCGCGGGTGCTTGAAGGTCTGGTTTGGCAGGCCAACGTCGCTCAGCAGATCTGGCAAGGCGAGTAGTCGCTGTGCGTCGTTCCTCAGGCCGTCGAACACTTGATCGGGATTGGCCCAGGCAGCCAGCGAATGACAAGCCGCCAGCCAGTCCACTTCCCCCGCACGCTCGATGGGATCGGGCCATTTTGTCGTGCGCGTCACCCCTTCTTCATCCATCACCATAGGCGCCAGATCATAGATCGGCGCCAGCATGAGACGAGTTTGATCGCGCAGGATAGACGTGTTGCGGCCATGGTTATCGCTGTTGCCCAGAATCTGATTGATCAGATCGCGGCGTAGGTATTCGGCAACCATCTGAGGAATATCATCCTGCTGCCCGTTGGCCGACCAAGCGTCAGCCAGCGCAGCCACGGCCTGGACATGGGACATGTAACTGCCTGGTCGAGTGATATCGGCAAGCGAATACACCGACTCGACGGCCAACCGGGTCACCCCCCGCTCGTCGACTCTGCGATCAAAGCGCTTCATCCACAGGCTCGGCTTTCGTGCTTCTTCAAGGCGCATGCCATCGCACGAGACGACATTAACGCCAATGCGCTCCAACGCCTGGTAGTAACAGAACTCGCTCCTGAGAATCGTACGATCCGTTTCGTTTGCCTTATTGCGGGAGAACTTCACGAACCAATGCTGGCGCACCTGTGCATCATCGAGCGTGGCATCTGGGTGCATCAAACCGGCGGCGTCTTCAGCGAGCAGCAGCTTGGGTGCCTCACCACCTGCGCCGGTCGCTCCACCGACCGCAGCACCCTGCTCGTACGCATACTCCAGAAAACGGCTGTCGCGCGCGATGACCTCCGCCCGATCAAAGCCCAAGCTGTTTCCCTGCGCCAAGGCTTCAAATGACTCCTTGATCCTCAGATGCCCGATCGGTGCTGGCGTGCAACGCTGCAGCAATGTCAGGTCGGCAGAGGCATTTTCCTTCTCGGGGATCGCAAGGCGTGCCAGCAAAAATCGACGGGCCGCGCCTGCGGGCAAGATATCCAGCAGAAAAGCAGGCATACCTGGGGTGCTGAACAGATCCCACGCCAGAGGAATTCGGGCACTCACCGATTGCGCAGTCGCACAGCCCAAAGCATGCAGATGATCGACCAAGTAGTGCTGGTCATAGGCGAAGCTGCACGGGCTGTTCTGGCCGAGTTCGGGCTGCTCGAACTCAAGACGCATGACGTCTCGCCAATTCCCGTCGGTGAATAGCTGTAAGGTGAGGTTCATGTGGAGGACCGGCAATTTAATGCCTAAAACATAGAGCCCAACACAGAAAAAGGCAATTTAATGCCGAAATAAATCCTCATACGCAAAATATCGGCATTTAAATGCCGACTCTCGCTTAACCCAACAACCCCAATTCCTGCGCCCGTGCAACAGCCTGAGTCCGGCGTTCGACCCCCAGTTTGCTGTTGATATGGCTGGCGTGGGTCTTGACGGTGTGCAGGGAGATGAACAGCCGCTCGCTGATTTCCTGATTCGAGCAGCCTTGGGCGATGAGTTGCAGCACGCCCAGTTCGCGGGCGCTGAGGGGGTCGCCGCCGGGGCAGGCGATGGGTTCGTTGACCTCGCGGGCGCACGGCAAGTCTCTACCGGTGCCCGGTGGCAGCTGATCGAGCAGGTAACCGACAAGACGGCAGCGCGGGCGCTTGAGCAGCTGTTCACGCAACCATTCGCCATGCAGGCGCATGACGTTGAGAAACGGCAGGACTGAGCCCCCGGTCGCCGCCATCAGGCTGCGATTGAGCAGGTGCTGGGCCTGATGTTTGTCCGATCGCTCCAGCGCAAGCAGCAGGTGCTGGGTGGTCGCGTTTAGCCCCAGTAGACCTGCGCCGACACGCTGGGAATATTCCTCAAGCTGCATCAGACGCTGAACCGCATCCTCCGTGCGCCCCTGAATCTTGTCGAGAACCGCGCGCAGCAATTCGATGTGTTGCGGCATTTGCGGCAGGCACTCGGGTGCCGCAGCGGGGTGGTCGCCGCCATAGGTTTGCCCTAGACGCAGGAGCCAGGCGTCGGCCAGATCGATGCGCCCCTGCGCCAGCCACAGCTCGCATTTGGCCAAGGTGATCATGGCCAGGTAATAGACCGGCGGCACGTCCCAGATGTGCATCAGACGTTCGGCCTCGGCCAGTTCAGCGAAGGCCTCGGCGAAGCGCCCTTCCCGCCCTTCGAGCCCCGCAATCACGCAGTGGCCGATGATCACGCTGATGTCGCGACAAGCTCGGGCCTCGGTCAGCCCGGCCTCAAGCCGCGCGCGCCCGGCTTGTGGCTGCAGGCATTGCACAAGCAGATAGCCTTCATACAGCGTCAGCCGCGCGCGCACTGCGTAAAGCCGTTGCGAGGACAGCCCACTCAAACGTCGCAGCCCCTGGCGCACTTCTTCCAGCGAACGCAGGGCCTCGCCGCGGGCTTGCAAGGTGCGCGCGCGGTCGTAATGGCCGAGGGCTTCGAACAGCGGATTGGCCACCCGCTGCGCCAGCTCCAGCGCATCGCGATTGAGCGCCCGCGCGCGCCACAGGTCGCCATCGGCAATCGCCAGATTGGCCAGGGTGGACAGGCACAGCAGGCGCTGCCCGTAACGTTTTTGCGGCAGGCTGGCCAAGGCTTCGCTGCAGAAACGCTGGGCGGTTTCGCTGTCGCCCCGGCCTCGGGCGATGATGCCGCTGAGGGCCAGCCACTGGGCGAGCATGGATTTTTGCGCCGTGGCCGAGGGCGCGGGCAGGAAGCGACTGAGGTGATTGCCGAGCTCTTCGGCGGCATCCAGTTGGCAGGCCAGGCCCAGCGCCCAGGCGTAGAGCACGATTAAGCGCGGCGTGCTGATCAGCAGGCTGTCGGGCAGGTCCATTTTCCAGCGCAGCAGCATGCCGACGTTCTGCTCGGCCAGCAGCTGTTCTTCAGAGAGGTTCTGCACCAGGTTGGCCGCGACGTCGTGATGCCCGGCGCGCAAGGCCTGTTCAATCGCCTCGTCGAGCAACCCCTGTTCGCTGAACCAACGGCAAGCGTTCAGGTGCAGACGCCGTTGCTGCGGCGCCACGTTGCTCCCGGCGCGAGCACGCAACAAATCGGAGAATAAATGGTGATAGCGGAACCAGCGCCCGTGCTCGTCCAGCGGCACCAGAAACACCTGATGGGCCTGCAGGAAGCTGAGTATTTCGGTGCTGTCATGACTGTCGCGAGCGGCATTGCACAGCGCGCTGCAAAAACGCTCCAGGCACGCGGTTTCATAAAGGAAGGCCTGGACGTCGGCGGGCAGGCAGTCGATCACCTCTTCGAGCAGGTAATCGCGGATCAACCCTTCGCCGCCATTGAGTCCCTGAGTCAGCGTGTTGCTCCCCGCCTCATTGGCCGCCAACAACCAGAAACGCAGGCCCGCGACCCAGCCTTCGCTGCGCTGCAGCAGGTTTTTCAGCGCGTCTTCGCTGAGTGAACCGCTGTGCTGATCGAGCACGGCCATCGACTCGTCGTCGGTCAGGCGCAGGTCCTGTTCGGACAGTTCGAGCAGTTGGCGAGACAGGCGCAAGCGCGCCAGATGCCAGTCCGGCCGCTGACGGCTGGTGACCATGACGATCATGCCCGCAGGCAGGTGGTTGAGCAGAAATTGCAGGCAACGGTCGAGCACCGGCCCTTGCACGAGGTGGTAGTCGTCCAGCACCAGCAGCAGCGGCTTGCTCAGCATGAGGTGCATTGCGAGCTCGTCGAGCAGGCCGTCGAGCCACTCCTCGAAGGCAAATGGCTGATGCCGCTGACGCATCTTCAAGAGGCCAAGGGCCTGGTTACCGAGCTGGGGGAAAAATTGCTGAAGGCCGGATAAGAGGCGTTCGAGGAAGCGGCCTGGATCGCTGTCACGCTGGCTCAGGCCAAGCCACAGGTTTTGCCATTGATCGGGCAGGTTTTCGCAGAATTCCACGGCCAATGAGCTTTTGCCGAACCCGGCTGGCGCGCTGACCAGCAGCAGACGCCCTGACAGGCCAGCGCTCAGGCGCTCACACAGCCGCGGTCTGGGCACGTAGCCTTCAGGCAAGGGAGGACGAAAGAATCGCCCCTCCAACGCAGTGACTGCGTGATTTGCGAATCCTTGCAAACGCGACAAATCAGTCATGGCCGGCTCTTGTTGGAAGTGCTTGTTATTCGGCGTTCAGATGTCGGGAGACTAGCGGCTATGTCAGCGCTTTTGAAGATTGTTCGTCGAAAGACTGTAAGAAAACATATCCAATCAACATGGCGAATGTTGCTTGATATGTTTGGGGAGGGGAGGCATTGCGAGAATGAATCTCTGTCGGAGTCATGAATGACTTAAAAAAAACACCCCGACGAATCGGGGTGTTTTCTTCTTGCGGCCATGGGGTTCAGCCATAGGGTAAAGCGGCGCAGCACAACCAGTGCTCAGTAGCTGTGATCAACGGTGCACGCTCTGCGCCCATTCGGTCACGCGATCAGCGCACGCCTTCCTGACGCAGGGCGTTAGGCGAGAAGTCGCTGGTGGTGGCAGTAAAGCCGAAGTCGTACGCGCTCTTCTCTTCGTTCTTCATGCCCAGTGCCAGGTAACGGCCAGATTGCAGGTCGTACAAGGTTTCCACGGCATACCACGGCACCTGCTTGTCGTAGTAGTTCTCGGCATGGGCTTCAGCCACGCGCCACAGTTGGCCGCGACCGTCGTAGTGATCGATCACCGCTGCCTGCCAGGTGTCTTCGTCGATGAAGAAGTCACGTTTGGCGTAAATGTGGCGCTGACCTTCCTTCAACGTTGCAGTCACGTGCCAGACGCGACGCAGCTCGTAGCGCGCCAGGTCCTGGTTGATGTGGCCCGGCCGGACGATGTCGGCGTACTTGAGCTTCGGATCATCGAGCTTGTAGCTGTCGGAGGCGATGTACATTTCCTGCTTGCCGATCAGTTTCCAGTCGTAGCGATCCGGCGCGCCGTTGTACATGTCCAGGTTATCGGAGGTCCGCAGGCCGTCAGCTGCAGTACCCGGACCGTCATATGACACCTGCGGTGCACGACGCACGCGACGCTGGCCGGCGTTGTAGACCCACGCCGAGCGAGGTTCTGCGACCTGATCGAGGGTTTCATGAACCAGCAGTACGGAACCGGCCAGACGCGCCGGGGCGGTCACTTCCTGCTTGAAGTAAAACAGGATGTTGCCCGGATTTTTCGGGTCGAAATCCTTCATCTTGTCGCGAAACACGAACTGATCGCGGAAATAAACCGGGCTGAAAGAGCCGTTGGTTTGCGGTGTGACCTGCACCACCAGGCGGGTCACGCTGCCGCCGCGATAACGGGTAATGTGGTTCCAGATCACCTCAAGGCCGCTTTGCGGAATCGGGAACGGCACTGCCGTCTCGAACCCTTCCAGACCGTTACCGCCTGAGACGAGCTTGGTCGTGGTGGCGTTTTTCTTGATGGATGCGAATACGTCGGCTGGCACTGTCGCGCCGCGATGGGACGGATAAACCGGCATCTTGAAGGTGTCCGGGTAACGCTTGAACATCGCGTATTGGCCCGGTGCGAGGTTGTTCTTGTACTGCTCCACGTTCTGCGCGGTGATCGTGAACAAAGGCTTTTCATTGGCATAGGGGTTGGCCAGGAAGCCCTTGCTGTCGACGGCGCCAGCATTGGTCGCCATTGGGGTCCAGGCGGGGATGGTGCCAGCAGCGTTACCCGCCTTCTCGGCGCCCATTGGCGTCAGTGTGGTGCCCAGCTTGGCCGCTTCAGAGTCGGACACCGCAGCCATCACCCCGGTCGCCAGCAGTGACAGACCCAGTAC
>CAURWS010000250.1:0-6015 GCA_963528485.1 uncultured Pseudomonas sp.
CTGCCAAGGCTTACCCGCTGAACACCCGCCACGCGCAAACGATCGATGGTCATGCGCTTGGCTGGCAGTACGTTGATCGGTTTGCTCAGCTCGCTCTGCACGGTCAGCAGATCGTCCATGTTGCGCAGCCCCGGCGCGAACAGGCAATCAGCGCCCGCCGCCTCGAACGCGGTCAGGCGCTTGATGACTTCACTCAATGAATAGTCATAGGGCCCGAGCAGGTAATCGGTGCGTGCCGTGATCACGAAATTCGGATTGCGCGTGCGCACCGCTTCGCAGGCCGCACCCACTCGCTCGCAGGCCTGCTCGACGCTGAAAAACACCGGCGCTTGGGGCTGGCTGTAATCGCAGATGTCCTCGATGGACGCCCCGCCACAGCCCATGTCGGAAATCTGCCGGAAATTGCTCTCCACCCCTTCAGACGTTTTCGCCAGACCATTTTCCAGGTCTGCGCTCACCGGAATACGCACGGCCCGCACGATCCGGTCGATGGCCTCGAACCGGAGCTGGTTGTCCATCGTCACCGAAGAATCGCGATACCCGTGCGCGTACGCGATGCCCGCGCTGGTGGTGCCCAGGCTCGGGTATTCCAGTTGCTCGATCATCCGCGCGCTGCCCTCGTCCCATGCGTTGGGCATGACGAACAGGGGACTGCCGGGCCGGTGCAGATCGTTGAAACGCTTGCTTGCATTCATGAATGGCTTCCTCCCTGAACGCAAGACTAATCGTCGGCCGGCTTAATCCCCATTCAAAAAAATTGAATCTGTTTCAAAAAACGTGAAAAGACAGCCCACCCCGATCATGAAAGTCTTGCCGCACCCAACACCCAGGACGCACTTTCATGAAACGGACCGTAACCGCTTTATTGCTTTCGATCGCCTGCTCAACAGCAATTTCCGCACAAACAAGTTCCACGCAAACAGCCACTACCATTACCGACTCTGCGAAACTTGAAACATTCAAGCTGCCCGACAGCGCCTTGAATATTGCACTCTGGCACGACCCCGCCAGTGGCCCGCAACGCTCAACGCTCAAAGAATCGCAAGTTGTACTCTTTGTTCATGGCGCAACGATTTCCGGGAAGTTGTCCGCCGGATACGCCATTGACGGTTATTCCTGGTCGCGGGATGTCGCCAACTCCGGGCGCGATGCCTGGGTGGTGGATCTACCCGGCTACGGCCGCTCGGATGATTACCCTGAAATGCGCAAGGCCGACGCCCACGCCACGAGCGATCCGGTGGGTAACGCCAAGAGTCTGGTGCCGGTGCTGGACGCGGCAGTCGACTACATCCTCAAGCAAAGCGGCGCGAAGAAGCTGACGATCATCGCCACCTCCCGCGGCGCCATTCCTGCGGGCTATTACGCCAATGCGCACCCGGAAAAGCTGGACAAGGTGGTCTTCAACTCGCCCATCGTGCGCCGCGACAACATTGACCCGGCGATCATCAAGGGGCTGTTCGGTAACGCCGATCGGCCGACGCTGAACTACTACGAAATCCCCATGGACAAGCGTCTGGCCATGCTCACTGACGACCGCCCGCAAGGTACCGACGTGCAGCTGGAAGACGACTTCATCAAACACTGGCCCAAAGACTCTTTATCGGAGCGCGGCACGCAACAAGGCACCATTAAAGTCCCGGGTGGTTTTGCCCAGGATATTTATGACGCCTGGCACGGTACTTATTGGGATCCGACAAAAATCACTGTTCCGGTATTAATTACCCGTGGTGATTACGACCATGTATTGACCACCCGCGATGACACCGACTGGTTATATGCCCACCTGACAAACGCCCCCAGTAAGCGCTCCGTGCTGATTGATAAAGGCACTCACGCCATGTTGTTTGAAAAGAAGCGCTTTGAGTTATATCGCGAAGTTCAATTGTTTCTTGATGGTCCTTATACCCCACTGGCCTTGAGCTGCAATTTCTGCGGCGGCCGCAATTAAAAAGGAGCAACAAAATGCTGAAGAAAGCACGCATCGTCACCCTGCAAGGGGTGCTCAACGAAAAGGTCTATCAGGAGCGCGTCTCGCGTAGCGGCTGTTTTCTGGGTAACACGCTGCTCGAACAGGTGGCCAATCAGGCCAAGCTGTCCAACGCCGTGGTCGGCGTGGCAGGCGCCGGAGGCATTGGCGGCGCCGTGGCGCTGGGGCTGGCGCGCCTTGGGGTGCGGCACATCAAGATCGCTGACCCGGACTCCTTCGAGGTCAGCAACATCAACCGTCAGTTCGGCGCGTCACTGGCCACTGTCGGCCGCAACAAGGCGCTGGTAGTCGCCGAAGAAGTGCACAAGCTGGCTGGCGACGTGACCATCGAGGTTTACCCCGAAGGTATTCAGAAGCACACCGCCGACGCCTTTGTCGAAGGCTGCGATCTGGTGCTCGACCAGATGGACTTCTACAGCATCGGCGAGCGCTACGCCCTGCACCGTGCCTACCGCAAATCAGAGACGTGCAACGGCATGCTGGCCTCCTCGGTGGTCGGCTGGGGCGCCAACATCTACAAGTTCGAGAAGGACGGCCTGACGCTGGAAGACTTCTACGGCATCCCCGAAGACGTGCAGATGACGCCCGAACTGGTCGACAAGCTGGTGAAGCTCCAGGCCTCGTACCAGCCGCGTTTTCCGAGCATTCCGGACATCTACGGCTGGATGCAGGACACCGGCAACGTGCCGATCCTGTCCATCGCGCCGACCGCCTCGCACTACCTGATCCTCTGCCGTTCGACCCTGATGCTCTGCGACCTCGAAGGCGCGCCCTACAGCACGCCGCTGCCAGCGATGCCCAAGTACTACTGGTTCGACGGCTCGACCTTCGACAACGGCATCTACGAGTTCAACGGCCAGTGGGCCAACCCCGACGAACACCAGAAGCACTTCAACGTCGCCTGATGCATCACGGCCCTCGCCTGCGGGGGCCACACCGAGGTCTGTGCCTTGAACACCCCAACCCCTCCCCTTGAAACCCGCGACATCGGCCTGTTCCTCAGCGGGTCCGGCCTGTGGTTCATCTGCGTGGGCATTCAGAGCATCTTCTTGCCCTGGGTGCTGATCAGCGTGCTGCACGTTTCGCCGTTTCAGTTCGGCGTGGCGCAGATGTGCCTGATGCTGCCGGTGCTGATGCTCGTGCTTTACGGCGGCTATCTCGCGGACAGACAGCCGCTGCGGCGCTGGCTGGCGCGCATTTACCTGCTCGCGGCACTGGCGGCACTGCTGTTTGCGCTCTGGGATGCGCAGTCTTCCCTGAGCTACCCGAAGGTGCTGCTCTACTCGCTGCTGTTCGGCGTGCTCTCGGCCTTTTGCGCCCCGGCGCGGGAGGCCTGGCTGCACGTGCTCGGTCAGCGGCAGTTGCAGAAGATCGTCACCCTCAACATCGGCATCGAGTTCGGCATTCAGGTCATCGGCTACGCCCTCGGCGGACTGGTGTCGTGGCTGGGCATCAGCCTGATGTTCGTGCTGCTGGCGCTGCTGTTTGCGTCGGCCTCGTTCAGTGTGTCGCGCATCTCGACCACCACGCCCGCCAAGGCGCATTCAGGGCTGCTTGAGGAAACCCGCAAGGCCTGGCGCTTCTCGGTGGCGCATCCGGTGATCTTTCCGGTGCTATTGATCAACGGGTTGATCGGGGTGTTCTTTCTCGGTTCGTACTTCGTGGTCATGCCGCTGCACCTGGCGCAACTGGCGGGCTACGACGCTTCACTGCTGGCGACGGCGAACATCGTGTTCATGCTCGGGCTGATCGCCTCGGTCGCCACGCTGGTGTTGTCCGGCGGCGTGCAGAACAAGCAACGCACGTTGATCGTCGCCTGCCTGATCGCTTCGCTGTTTCTCGCCACGATGCCTTTCGTTTTCAACCGCTGGCTGCTGCTCGCGCTGCTGTTCGGCTGGGGATTTCTAGGGGGGATTGCCCTGAGCATGGGCCAGACCCTGATCCAGGAAAACGCCCCCGCGCGCAACAAGGCGCAGGTGCTGGCGCTGCTGATGCTGTTTTTCATGGGCGGCAATCCGCTGGGCTCGTTGGCCCTGGGCACCCTGCTCGAATACTGCGACGCCACCTCGGTCGGCCTGATCAGCGCAACCGCCATGATCCTCGCCATCGCCGCCCTCTCGTACACACACAATCTCTGGAGTCTGCACTATGACAACGTCAACTCTGCCGCTTGATTTCCCGGTGCCGACCCGACGCACCAATCAGGTCTGCATCGCCGCAACCGACGCCGACCTGGCCAAGGTCCGGGCCATCTGGGAAGAGGTCTATCAGGAAGAACTCGGCTGGCTCGACGCCCACAGCACCGACCCGCGCAACGACCGCTACCACGCCGCCTCGGTGTACCTGCTGGCCACCGGAAGCGAGGGTGAACCCATCGGCGTGATGCGCATGGTCATCGACGGCGCACAGGGCCTGCCGGTGGAAAACTTCATCGACATTTCAGCGCTTCGCCAATCGGCTCAGGGCGCGTTGGTGGAGTGCGCAAGGCTGATGGTGCCGGCGCGCTATCGCGATCAGAAATTCGCCGCCTACCCCCATGGCGTGTTCGCCGCGCTGGTCAAGGCCGCGCTGCATCACTGCCTTAAAGAGAAGCACTACAACGTGCTGGCCAACTGTTTTGTCGACACCCGAACCACGCCGATCAAGGCCCTGACCCACATGGGCTTTCGCGACCTGAACATCCGCTTTCGCGATGAACTCAAGGAAGCCTCCGAATGCACGGTGCTGCACCTGGACATCAAAGACATGCTGTCGATCTTTTATGGCCAGGAAAACGGGCTGGGCAACTACATCATGATGCGCAACGCCGGCTGATGCCGCGCAGGACGGACCCTATGAACTCACCCACTTCGATCTACCGACTCGAATCCAACGTGCGCTCGTATTGCAGGGAGTGCGACGTGGTCTTTGCCACGGCATCCGGCGCCACCCTCACCGACATCGACGGCCTGCGCTACATCGACTTTTTTGCCGGTGCAGGTTCGCTCAATTACGGCCACAACAACCCCTACCTGAAGAAACACCTGCTGGCCTACATCGAGCAGGACGGCGTAACCACGACCCTGGATTTTCACAGCGATGCCAAGTCGCGCTTCATCGAGCGTTTCGAACAGGTGATCCTCAAGCCCCGCGGCCTGGACTACAAACTGCAGTTCACTGGCCCCACCGGCACCAACGCTGTGGAAGCCGCGCTGAAACTGGCGCGCAAGGCCACCGGACGCTCGACAGTGGCGGCCTTCACCTACGGGTTTCATGGCGTCTCCCTCGGCGCGCTGGCCGCCACCGCCAATGCCGATAAACGCAGTGCGGCGGGGGTGGAGCTGTCGAACATCGTGCGCCTGCCTTACGACGGTTTTTTTGGCCCCGACATCGACAGCGCCGAGATCATCGCCACCCTCTACAACACCGCTGGCAGCGGCTATGAAAAACCGGCGGCGATCATCCTGGAAACGGTGCAAGGCGAAGGCGGCCTGAACTGCGCGCAGCCCCGCTGGCTCAAGCGCATCGAGCAACTGTGCAAGGACCTCGGCGCGCTGCTCATCGTCGACGACATTCAGGCAGGCTGCGGGCGCACCGGCACCTTCTTCAGTTTCGAGGCTGCCGGGATCTCTCCAGACATCGTCTGCCTGTCGAAATCCATCAGCGGTTACGGCCTGCCGATGTCGCTGGTGCTGATCAAGCCCGAGCACGACTGCTGGGAACCGGGCGAACACAACGGCACCTTTCGCGGCAATAACCCGGCCTTCGTCACCGCCTGCGCCGCGCTGGACTACTGGCAGAACACACAACTGCAGGACGCCATCGCCGCCAACGCCGAACTGATGCGCAGCAGCCTTGAACAGATCATCGCGCGCACATCCCCTGGCATCGCCCACGTGGTGGGGCGCGGGATGTTTCTGGGCCTCAGGTTCAGCGACCCGACCCTGGCCGGAAGACTCGTCGCCGCCAGCCTCGAACAGGGCCTGCTGGTGGAAACCTGCGGCCCCGAAGGTGAAGTCCTCAAACTCATGCCGCCGCTGACCATCGAC
>CAURWS010000251.1:0-5996 GCA_963528485.1 uncultured Pseudomonas sp.
ACGAGGAGTTCTTTTTGCTTTTAACCCACTGAGGACCCTTAGTTCCGGAACATCGCACCCGTCTGGATGATGTTGTTCGAACCCAGCAACTGGCTCACATAACGGCTCCACCGCGTGATATTGGCAGGCCCCACGAACACCACATCCTGAGCCGCCAGCTCAAAGCCCTTGGCCAGCGCATAACTGGTCGGCTTCTTGGCATTCAAGTGATACACGGTCGCCGAGTGGGTCGCGTCCTGCGCCCGAATCACGTAAACCGCCTCACCGTCTGCCGCATCCGGGCTCAAACCGCCGGACGTGCCGAGGGCTTCAAGCAGGGTCACGCTGGTGGTGCTGAACGAAATCACCTGAGGGCGCTGAACCTCGCCCAATACGTAAATCTTGTTCTTCGAGTTGCTGTTCAAGTGCAGGTAGTCGCCGTCCTTGAGGTAGATCTTGCTCAGTTGCGAATCCTTGCGGTTGAGCGAGTCGACGTCGATCACGTAGTCCTTGCCGTCGCGACGCAGGGTCAGGCCGGCGAGGTTGGCGTCGGTCAGGTCAAGACCGGCCTGGCTGATGGCCTGAACCAGGCTCAGCGGAATATTGGTGATCGGTTGTGGGCCAGGGGTCTTGAACGCACCGGACAGCAGGATGCGCTGGCTGTTGTAACGCAGCACTTTCACGTCCACCTTGACCTCGGTGTATTGCGGCAGCAAGCCCATGCGCAGTTGTTCGCGAATCTGCGCGACGGTTTTACCGGCGGCCTGGATACGACCGACGTAGGGGAAGAACACCGTGCCGTCGTTGAGCACTTCCCGGCTGTTGGCGTCCAGTTGCTCCTGGGAGCCTGGCGCAGTCAGTTCAGGGTGTTCGAACACGGTGACCAGCAAGGCATCGCCAGGCCCGACCACGTATTCAGGGGTTTTGTACGTCAGCAACTCAGGTGGCAGCGGCTTGGCCAGGGCCGCAGCGGATTTCTGCTGCTGGGCCAGGGTTGCCGGGGTGATATTGACGAGGGTAACCGCCGGACCGTCCGGGTCCTTGTCGGTGACATCGCTCAGTGACATGTATTGACCGGGGGCGAATGCGCAGCCTTGCAGAATCAGACTGGAAAGCAGCACTACCGCAAACGTTACTTTCATATGAGTGTTCCTTCTTAATCCTAAAAGGTGCGTACTGGCACCGCAGTGATTTCGTTGCATCCCTTACCAACACCGAACATCGGATTACTTTTGCTCATACACTCAAGCACCTCCCGCCGTGCGCAGCTGCGCGGCCAAGTCTGTTGTTATTGGCAGATATTTTTTTGTGTGTTGCGTTGTTGTGCAGCCAGGTTGTGCAGCTAGAAAGCGTTCTTGTTGACGAAGCCTTTGAAGAGCGTCAGCAGGATGATTTTCATGTCCAGCCAGACCGACCAGTGCTCGATGTACTGCAGGTCGAATTCCACGCGTTTCTGCATCTTGTCCAGCGTGTCGGTTTCGCCGCGCCAGCCGTTGATCTGCGCCCAGCCGGTGATGCCCGGCTTGACCTTGTGCCGCAGCATGTAGCCGGACACCTGCCTGCGGTATTGCTCGTTGTGGGCCACCGCGTGAGGGCGCGGGCCGACGATCGACATGTCGCCGCGCAGCACGTTGAAGAACTGCGGCAGCTCGTCCAGCGAGGTGCGCCGCAAAAAGGCGCCCAACGGCGTGATGCGGCTGTCGTTGCGCGTCGCTTGCGTCACCACATCGCCGTTTTCCTGAACGCTCATGCTGCGAAATTTCCAGACCATGATCGGGCGGCCGTCGAGCCCGTAGCGGCGCTGGCGAAACAGCACAGGGCCCTTGGAGGTGAACTTGATCGCCAGGGAAATGAGCATCAGCGGCAGGGCGATCATGGCGAGGATCAGGCTCGACAGCACGATGTCTTCGATGCGCTTGACCACGCTCCAGGCGCCGTCCATGGGCGAGTCGAAAATGCTGATGCTTGGCAAGCCATTGATGCTCTCGCTGCGGGCATGCAGCAGCTCGAACATGAACACGTCCGGGATCACATAGACCGACGCCGTGGTGTCGCTCAGGCCCTTGATCAGCTCTTGCAGTCGCGCTTGTGCGCCCAGGGTCAAGGTGATGTAGACCTTGTCGATCTTGCCGTCGCGGGCGTCCTGGATCAGCTCGTCGAGATTGCCCAGTACCGGGATGCGACGGCCGATCCGGGCCAGGTCCATCTGCTCGGGTTGTTCGTCATAAAAACCCAGCAGGTTCAGGCCCATCCACGGCGCGCTTTCGATTGACATGGCCAGGCGTTCGCCGCAGTGGCCGGTGCCGACGATAGCCACACGACGGGTGTTGAAACCCCGGCTGCGCAAGGTGTGCAGCAGGCTGCGGATCGCCAGCCGATAGCCGCACAGCGCCACCAACACCGTTGCGAACCAGGCCATTTGACTGTTATCGGCGATGTCCGCCGGCTGCAGCAGCATGTAGTCGACAAATAGCAGCAGGACGAAGGCCAGGCCCCAGTAGTTGGCGACCTTCAGCAGTTCGCGCAGGATGCGCTCACCGCGCCAGGAGCCGTACAACTGGTGGTACTCGGCCAGCCAGTGGAAGGCGACCCCGGCCAGCAGGATCTGCATCCAGGCCTCGGTGCTCATCGGCGTGCCGGTGAGCGTGTTCACGCCGTAACCGCCGATCACGATCACCGCCAGGTCCAGCAGGCGATGGGCGACCGACAACGACGATTGATGAGCATGCAAAATGCCGCGAAGAGGTGTGCTCATGTTTGTGCTCGCTCAGACTGATTTGATCGGAACAACGCGGGCGGAGAGATCGCTGGGGACCAGCGTCGGTACGACCAGGCTTGGCGCCACCTGAGGCGACCGGGATTGCATGGGTTGGCGGGTCTGACGCGCCGCCAGCAGGCGCAGCTCGACAAACTGGCGCATTTCCGCCTCGAAGCGTGCTTCGCTGAATCGTTCGGCATTGCTCCGACAGGCTTGCGCGGTGATGCGTGAGCCTTCGGCTTCGAAGGTTTCGATGGCCTCGATCAACGAAGCGGTGGTCTGCTGCGGGTAGAACACGCCGGTGGGCTGTGGGTGATCCAGCCCGCACACCGTTTCCAGCACGCCACCCTTGCCAAAGGCGATCACCGGCGTGCCGCAGGCTTGGGCTTCCACCGGGCTGATGCCGAAGTCTTCCTCGGCCGCGAAGACGAAACCCTTGGCATTGCGCATGTGTTCCTGCAGCACGGCGAACGGCTGATAGCCGAGCAGGGTGACGTTCGGTGCGTGGGCCGCAGCGGCTTTGGCCTTTTCCATTTCCGGGCCGTCGCCGACCACCACCAGGCGCTTGTCAGGCATCGCGGCGAAGGCTTCGATGATCATCGGCACGCGCTTGTAAGGGACCATGCGCGAGGCGGTGAAATAGTAGTCCTGCTTGTGTTCCTGCATCGTGAAGCCACGAGTGTCCACCGGCGGGTAGATCACCGTCGAGTCGCGCCGGTAGGACTTGGTGATGCGCGCGCCGATGAAGTGCGAGTTGGCGATGAAGTCGTCGACCCCGGCGGAGGTGCGCTGATCCCACATGCGCATGTAGTGCAGGATCATGCGCGCCACTTTGCCTTTGAGCCCGTCGCTCAGATTGGCTTCCTTGAGGTACTGGTGCTGCAGGTCCCAGGCATAGCGTATCGGCGAATGCACGTAGCTGATGTGCAGCTGGTCAGGGCCGCACAGCACGCCTTTGGCCACCGCGTGGCTGCTGCTGATGATCAGGTCGTAACCGGACAGGTCCAGTTGCTCGATGGCCATGGGCATCAGCGGCAGGTAGCGCTGGTATTTGCTGCGGGCCTTGGGCAGGCGCTGGATGAACGTGGTGGTGGCTACTTTGCCGCCCAGGTGCGCGCGGTCCTGGTCGCTGAGAAAGTCGATGACGGCAAACAGATCCGCCTCGGGCCAGATGTTGATGAGGGATGCCAGAACCTTTTCGGCACCGGCGTACGTCACCAGCCAGTCGTGGACAATTGCGATTTTCATTGGAGTTCTCTGCCTTAACGGCTCATCAAAATCCTGCAAACCGAGCGAAGCTCGTCAGGATGGGAGCGGTTGTTTTTGCGCAGGCCGACTTCAAGCGTTTACTGGCTGCGTCCGTGCTTTGCGGTTGTTGAGGCGTTTGCCCAACTGGATAAAAGGCGATTCGATGCAGTGAAAACACACGTGCGCGACACCCAGGGTCAGCAGCGTGGCAAACACCGCCACCACCAGCGCCCCCGCGCCGGTGTTGCTCAGCAACCACTCGCTGAGCAGGGCCACTGAAGGGTGCAGCAGGTACAGCGAGTAACTCACCGCGCCCAGCCAGACCAGTGCCGGATGGTCAAGGCGCACGCTGCGGGTCAGCAGTAGAAAGCTGCTGATGGCCACCGCGTAGGTGAAGCAGTAACGGCCCCAGGTTTCGCCGTTGCCCATGTCTTTGTTGTAAGCCATGAACAGCGTGGGTGGCAGCAGCACGGCAAAGGCGATCAGCAACATTTTCAGGTTGCGGGTCAGCTGCTTGCTGTGTTCGGCCAGCAGCCACTGGCGCCAGATCGAACCGAAGAACATCAACGACAGCGCCAACGGCAGGGCCACCGGCAGCTTGCGTTCACTCATCGCCCGAACCACGGCCATGGCCAAAGCCATGAGCAGAAAGGCCAGCGAGCAGCGCGCGCGAAAGGTCTGGTCGTACAGCTTGCCGCTGATGAACAGCGCCAGGCACAGGCCGTAGAACACCAGCTCGATGAACAGCGTCCAGTACAGTCCGATCACATCGTCAAAGCCCAGTGCCGCCTGCACCATCGTCACGTTGGCGGCGATCTGTGCCAGCGAGGGCAGCGGCGCGCCGGTGAGTGTGAGGACGACCACGAACAGCAGCAGCGATACCCAGTACGCCGGGTACAGACGCATGAAGCGCGACACCAGAAACCGCTGCGCGCCGTCGGGGCCGGGCTTGAGGCTGTAGGGAATCACCACGCCGCTGATCATGAAAAACCACAGCACGCCGAGCTTGCCGGGGTCGATCAGGTAATCGAACACCCAGACATGACCGACGACCGGCAGGTACAGGTGGGTGAATACCACCAGCAGCGCAGCGATGCCACGCAGCGCGTCGAGATAGGCCAAACGTTTCATGGGCGTGCCTCAGAGCTTGCTGGAGGATTCACGACGCAGCGCGTCAGCGCCGGTGCTGGCGCGCCGGTCCTTGGGGCGATTGAGCAAGGTGTCGATGCGTTGCGATACGCGCCGCGCCGACTCGTCCCAGGAAAACCGTGTCACGTTGTTCAAACCGCGCCGACGCAAGGACTGACGCAGCGGCAGGTCGGTGAGGATGCGTTCCATGGCCGCGGCCATGTGGGTGATGTCCATCGGGTCGAAGTACAGAGCGCTGGCCTGCAGCACTTCGGGGATCGACGCCGCGTTGGCCGCCAGCACCGGGCAGCCGCAGGCTTGCGCTTCCAGCGGCGGGATGCCGAAACCTTCGTACAGCGACGGGAACACGAACGCCGTGGCGCCCTGGTATTGCTCGATCAGTTCGTCATCGCTCAGCCGGCCGAGAAAGCGGATGCGCGAATCGCGGCTGGCCAGGCGCTGCAGGTTGTCATCGGCGAACACGTCGCTGGCCCCGCCGACGATGCGCAGCTGCACGTCGTCATGATTACGCAGCATCAGAAACGCCTGAATCATGCGGCTGAAATTCTTGTGCGCGCTGGGTGAGGACACCGCCAGCAGGTAGTCGGGCGAATCCTTGAGCGGCGAACCGGGCTGAAAGGCCCCGCTGACGGCATTGGGCACCACGAAAATCTGCTTTTCGGGGTAGTTGTAGAACTGCGAAATTTCACCCTTGGAGAAGTTACTGACCGTCAGCAGCGCCTTGATGCGCGAGAGCATGATCGGCGTCATGGTCCGGTACAGCAGGCGAAACAGGCGGGTGTAGCTTTCCGGGTGACGCACGTAGGTGACGTCATGGTGGGTGGCGATTTGGTTGCGGTAGAACAGCGGCGCGGTGCTGCAC
>CAURWS010000252.1:0-5990 GCA_963528485.1 uncultured Pseudomonas sp.
GATTGCGGCCACCGGGCGAACGCAAGGCTGTGCTGCTCAAGTTCGCCAAGTTGCTGGAAAACAATCGCCACGAACTGGCGGTGCTGGAGAGCCTGGACAGCGGCAAGCCGGTGCGTGAATGCCAGCTGGTCGATGTGCCGGACACCATTCACACCCTGCGCTGGCACGCCGAAGTGATCGACAAGCTCTACGATCACACCGCGCCCGTGGGCAATGACGCGCTGACCATGGTGGTGCGCGAGGCCATTGGTGTGGTCGGTTGTGTGCTGCCGTGGAACTTCCCGCTGCTGATGCTGGCTTGGAAGATCGGCCCTGCGCTGGCCGCCGGTTGCTCGGTGATCGTCAAGCCTGCCGAACAGACCACCTTGACCACTCTGCGCGTTGCTGAGCTTGCCTTTGAAGCGGGCGTACCGGCGGGTGTGCTGAACATCGTCACCGGCACCGGCAAAGAGGTTGGCGAGCCTGTCGGGCTGCACAAAGACGTCGACATGGTCAGCTTTACCGGGTCCACAGCAACGGGGCGTCGCTTCCTGCATTACGCAGCGGATTCGAACCTCAAGCGCGTGGTGCTCGAGTGCGGCGGCAAGAATCCGGCTGTGGTGCTGGACGATGCCGAAGACCTGGATCTGGTCGCCGAGCATGTGGTCAACGGCGCGTTCTGGAACATGGGCGAGAACTGCTCGGCCACCTCGCGTCTGCTGGTGCATGCCTCGGTCAAGGACGAGCTGCTTGAGCGCATGGGTGCCTACATCCGCGAGTGGAAAGTGGGCGATCCGCTGGACCCGCAAAACCGCGTCGGCGCGCTGGTCAGCAGCGATCACTTCGCCAAGGTGAAGTCGTACCTTGACTACGCCAACGCCGGCAAGCTCGACGCGGTGTACGGCGGCGACACGCAAGATGGCGTGTTCATTCAGCCGACCGTGATCGATGGGGTTGAGCGCGACAGCCGTCTGTTCCAGGAAGAAATCTTCGGCCCGGTGCTGTCGGTGACCACCTTCACCACGATTTCCGAAGCCATCGCCCTGGCCAACGACACGGCCTATGGCCTGGCGGCCTCGGTGTACACCGGCAACCTGCGCAAGGCGATCAAGCTGGCCCGGGAAATCCGCGCAGGCATCGTCACGGTCAACTGCTTCGGCGAGGGCGACGCGTCGACCCCGTTCGGCGGCTACAAGGCGTCCGGTTTTGGCGGTCGCGACAAGTCGGTGTTCGCTCACGACCAGTACACCGAGATCAAGACCATCTGGATCGACGTGTCCGATCGCTCGGTAGACGAGACCGTAAAATGACTGACCACACCATCAAGCGACTGCCGGTAGACACCGGTGTTTCAGGCTGGGAGGCGATCTCCTCGCGTTCGGTCCCGGTGCGCATGCTTGATGGGAACGTGTCGGCGGACTGGCTGATCATCGGTGCGGGATTTGCCGGTTTGTCGGCGGCCCGTCGGCTGTCCCAGCTGCGGCCGCACGACCGCATCGTGGTGGTCGACGCCCATGAAATCGCCAAGGGCCCGGCCGGGCGCAACTCCGGTTTCATGATCGACGTGCCTCACAGCCTGTCCACCGGGGAGTACTCGGTGGGCGGCGAGTCGGCCACGGCGCTGGAGATCGAGCAGAACCGCTTCGCCATCGACTTCGCCGCTCAGGCGGCCGCCGAGTACGGCATGGCGCCGAATACCTTCGACCCGTCCGGGAAGATCAACGCGGCGGCCAGTGAACGCGGGTTGAAGCTGAACCTCAAGTACGCCAAATCCCTGGCCGGTATCGGGGAGAAACACGAGCTGTTCGATGCCGCACAGATGCGTGAAATCACCGGCTCCGATTACTACCACGGAGGGCTGTACACCCCCGGCGCGGTGATGATTCAGCCGGCGCAATACATCCGCGATCTGGCGGCAGGCCTTGCGCAGCAGATCAGCCTGTTCGAGCGCTCGCCCATCGTTGAGCTGTCGAAATCGGGCACAGGATGGGTGGCCAAGTCGCACAAGGGCCGGGTCACGGCGCCCAAGGTGATCCTTGCGGTCAACGGCCATATCGAAGACTTCGGGCATTTTCAGGGGCGTCTGCTGCACGTGTTCACCTACGCCTCGATGACCGCCGGGTTCAGCCATGAGCAGTTCTCACGCAAGGTCAGCGGCAAGGATCGCTGGGCGCTGCTGCCGGCCGATCCGATGGGCGCGACGGTGCGCAAGATCACCGAAAACGGCCTGTCGCGGATCGTCATCCGCACCAAGTTCACCTACGACCCGAACATTACCGTGACGCCAAAACGGGTCGCGGCGATCGCCACCGAACAACGACAGTCGCTGGACGCACGCTTCCCGGAATTGAAAGACACGCCCATCGAGTTCAGTTGGGCAGGGCGCCTGTGCCTGAGCCGCAATAGTGTGCCGGCCTTCGGTGAAGTGGAAGACAATCTTTACGCCGCCTGCTGTGAAAACGGTCTGGGCACGGTGAAGAGCACCCTGGCCGGGGTGATGGCGGCGGAGCTGGCGACCGGGACGGATTCAGTATTCCTTCAACGCTTCAGCCAGTCGCCTGAGCCGAGCAAACTGCCGCCGCGTCTGCTGACGCAACTGGGGGTCAGTTCGGTGATTCGCTGGCAGGAGCTGCGGGCAGGGCGGGAAGGGTGACATTGCGTCACCTCGCGGGACACGCCTCAGGTTTGGAAAAAAACACGCACGAGTTGGTTTTCATAAACGTAGATCGGGGAAACGCCATGAAGAAGATCTTGAAGACAGTTTGCGCTGTCGCGGTAGCGGGCATGATGAGTCTGTCAGCCTACGCGGAAGAGAAAACGATCACCGTGGGCACCATGAACTGGGAGGACCTGACGCCCATCACCGGCATCACCAAGAAGGTCCTTGAAGACGCCGGCTACGCTGTCAAGGTGGTCGAGTTTTCCGAGTGGGGCATTGCCTACGCCGCGCTGACCAAGGGCGACGTGCAGGTGCTGGCCTCGCAGACCGACTACGCCGCCTCCGACTACTGGAACAAGAACAAGAACAAGCTGGAGAAGCTGTCTCCGGTGTCCCACGGCCTGTATCAGGGCATCGCCGTGCCTAAATACGTGGACATCGATTCGGTTGATCAGCTCAACGCCAATGCCGACAAGTTCGGCGGCAAGATCATCGGCATCGAGCCGGGTTCGGGCCTGATGAAAGACGCCACCAACGTGGTCAAGGGCTATGACCTCAAGCTGCAACTGGTCGAAGGCAGTACCGCTGCGATGACCGCCGCACTCAAATCCGCCGTCGATCGCAAGGAGCCGATTGCCGTGACGATCTGGGAGCCGTCGTGGATGGTGCAGAAATACGACGTGAAATTCCTCAAGGACCCCAAAGGCATCTTCCCGCCGCCGCAGGGCTACTACTGGATCGGCCACAAGGGCTTCTCGGGTGACTTCCCCCACGCCCGTGAGCTGATGGCCAGCGTTTTTGTGCCCCTGTCGGACATCACCGCGATCAACACCCAGGTCAAGGACGGCAAGACTATGGATCAGGCCGTCAAGGACTGGACCGACAGCCACGCCGACCTGCTCAAGCGCTGGGAAAACGTCAAGAACTGAGTGAAGAACTAAGCCACTGCGTCACCTTTTTGCCACTGCCGCCTTTTGATCAATGAGAGAAGTCAGGAACACTGACTCGACGGGTTACGAAATGACTACGGCTAAAATCGATACGAACGAAGTGCTGGTGGATTGCCAGAACGTCTGGAAAATCTTCGGAAAAAGCGCACCTGCCGCGATGAATGCTGTCGTGCAGCAAGGCCTGACCAAGAGCCGGATTCTGCAAGACTACAGCTGCGTGGTCGGGGTCTCGGACGTCAGTCTCCAGGTTCGCCGGGGAGAAATCTTTTGCATCATGGGACTGTCCGGCAGTGGCAAATCCACCCTTATCAGGCTGCTCAACAAGCTGATCACCCCAAGCTCCGGCAGGGTGATCGTCAAGGGCAAGGACCTGTCCTCCCTCAACGCCAAAGAGCTGCGCGAAGTCCGTGCCCGCCACATCGGCATGGTGTTTCAGAGCGTGGCCCTGCTGCCCAACCGCACGGTGCTGGAAAACACCGCGTTCGGGCTGGAAGTGCAGGGCATCGGCAAGGCCGAGCGCTATCAGGTCGCCGAGCGCGCGCTGGCAAAAGTGGGCTTGAGCGAGTGGTCTTCGCGCTACCCGAGCGAGCTGTCCGGTGGCATGCAACAACGTGTAGGGCTGGCGCGTGCAATTACCGCCGACCCTGAAATCATTCTGATGGACGAGCCCTTCAGTGCGCTCGATCCGTTGATCCGCAGGCAACTGCAGGACGAATTCCGCCAGCTGACCAAAGAGCTGGGCAAATCTGCGGTCTTCATTACCCACGACCTCGACGAGGCGATCCGCATCGGTGACCGCATCGCGATCATGAAAGACGGCGCGATCATCCAGGTCGGTACCGCCGAGGACATCGTGCTCAACCCGGCCGACGATTACGTGGCCGAGTTCGTTGCCGGCATCTCCCGTCTGCACCTGGTCAAGGCCCATTCGGTGATGACCCCGGTCGAGCCGTTCAAGGCGGCCAACCCCGGCTGCGACGTCAATCGCCTGATCAAGACCACGCCGGGTGCCGACATTAACGAGTTGATCGGCCTGACCATGAAGTCCGAGCGCGATGCCCTGGCGGTGGTCGACGACGGCGTCATTGTCGGCATCATCACGCCCCGCGACCTGCTGCGTGGCGTGCAGGGTATCCCCAACGAATTCGCGGCGTCCTCGGTTGCCGCTGCACTGGAGACGTCGGCATGAACACTCCGGACTTTTCCAGCCAGTTCGATGAGGCCATCGATTCGGCGCTCGGCTGGCTGGCCGATCATGGCGAGTTCATTTTCGACGCCGCCAACGCAGTGCTGACCGGGGTCTACAAGGCCGTGCTGTGGTGCGTGGCGTTCCCGCCGTTTTACGTCATTGCTGCGCTGTTTGCCTTGCTTGGCTGGCGCGCGGTCGGTACGCGCTTTGCCATTGTGTCGGGCCTGGCACTGCTGTTTTGCGCTTTGATCGGACTGTGGCCAGAGACGGTCAGCACGCTGGCACTGGTGCTGACGGCGACGATCCTGGCGCTGGTGGTGGCGATCCCGCTGGGCGTGGTAGCGGGCCTGGCTCCGGCGTTCGACCGTGTGGTCGACCCGTGCCTGGACCTGGTGCAGACCATGCCGCCCTACATCTACCTGCTGCCGGCCATTGCGCTGTTGGGCTACGGCCCGGCCACCGCGCTGCTGGCGACCTTCATCGTCGCGCTGCCGCCGGCGTTGCGCCTGACCTCGCTGGGCATCCGCATGACGCCCAAACACTTCATCGAGCTGGGCGATGCCAGCGGTGTGACCGGCCTGCAGATGTTCTTCAAGATCCGCCTGCCGTTCGCCATGCCGAGCATCATGGCCGGGGTCAACCAGAGCCTGATGATGGCCTTCGGCATGGTGGTGATCGCCGGCATCGTCGGCTCCGGCGGGCTGGGTGAGTCGATCTACGGCGCAGTACGCACGCTGGACATCGCCAAGTCGATCAACGCGGCGATCGCCATCGTCATCCTGACCATGATCCTCGACCGTCTGGCCCAGAGCGCCGTGCGCTCGCGTACAGGAGAAGCCCAATGATTGCGGATTTCCGTTTTTCCCCCGGCGAGTTTCTCGCCCCGGCGGTGGACTGGCTGAACGCCAACCTGCATGGCCTGTTCGTGCTCATCAGCCAGGTGGTCGAAGCAGTGCTGGGCGTGGTCGAACGGGCGCTGCTGGCGCCGCATCCCTACGTGCTCATCGGCATCGTGTTTGTCGCCGCATTCATCTTCGCGACCAAACGTGTGGCGGTGTTCGCGGCGTTGATGCTGGCGTTCTGTCTGTTTTCCGGGCTGTGGGTGGCGTCGATGCAGACCATCGCGCTGGTCTCGGTGGCGGTGCTGATTTCCGTGGCGATTGCCTTTCCGCTGGGCGTTCTGGCGGCACGGGTGAAGCGCGTCGATGAGGCC
>CAURWS010000253.1:0-5982 GCA_963528485.1 uncultured Pseudomonas sp.
CCTCTTTGCTGGCGAAATAGTGATAGAACGAGCCCTTGGGCACGCCGACGCGCTTGAGGATGCCGTCGATGCCGGTGGCCATGAAGCCCTGCTCGGTCAGCACTTCGACGCCGCAGCGAATCAGCGCTTCGCGGGTGTCGAAGTCATCGGGACGGGCGATTTTCGGAGGACGCCCGGGGCGCCTCGGTTTTGCAGTGATCTCAGCCATGGGGTTGCATATTAGACTGATCGTCTATTAAATCAACCGCACTTTTTGAAACCTTCGCACACACAGAGTCCAACACGAAGACGATGACCGCATTGAAGGTCTCGCACCCTCAGCACACTGCGACTTTAGCCTCTGGAGAATCTGCCCATGATCGCCTGGCCCGACACCCGCATCCTCAAGCTGTTCGGCATCGAAGTCCCGATCCTCCTCGCGCCCATGGCTGGCGCCGCTGGCTCTGCCCTGGCCATCGCCGTAGGCAAGGCTGGCGGGCTGCCTTCCCTGCCCTGCGCCATGCTCAGCCACGAGCAGATTCACGAAGAGGTCGCGCTGATTCGTGCCGGCACCCACGCGCCGCTGAACCTGAACTTCTTCAGCCATCAGAACCCCGACGCCAATCCTGCGGCCGACAAAGCCTGGAAAGCGCTGCTCAAACCTTATTACGCGGAACTGGGCGCGGACTTCGATGCGCCAACACCCACCTCCAACCGCGCGCCCTTCGATGAAGCCAGCTGCGCGCTGGTCGAAGAACTGAAACCCGAGGTGGTCAGCTTCCACTTCGGCCTGCCTGCCGCTGACTTCGTGCAGCGTGTCAAAGCCACGGGCGCCAAGGTCATTTCCTCGGCCACCACCGTTGAAGAAGCCATCTGGCTGGAACAGCATGGCTGCGACGCAATCATTGCCATGGGGTATGAGGCGGGCGGCCATCGCGGCATGTTTCTCAGTGACCAGCTCTATACCCAGGTGGGCACCATGGCGCTTGTGCCGCAGATCGTCGACGCAGTGACCATTCCGGTGATCGCCGCAGGCGGCATTGCCGACAGCCGTGGTATCGCTGCGGCATTCATGCTCGGCGCCTCGGCCGTGCAACTGGGCACCACCTACCTGTTCAGCCCGCAAGCCAAGGTGTCGAAACTGCATCAGGCCGCTTTGGCTAACGCTAAAGACAGCCATACCGCCCTCACCAACCTGTTCACCGGCCGCCCGGCGCGGGGCATCGTCAATCGCATCATGCGCGAGATCGGACCAATCAACGCGGCCGCCCCGGCATTCCCTACTGCAGGCGGCGCCTTGATGCCCTTGCGCAGCAAAGCCGAACCGCAAGGCAACGACGGCTTCATGAACCTCTGGGCCGGTCAGGCCGTGGGCATCAAGCACGCACTGCCGGCTGAAGAACTGACCCGCCAGCTGGCAATTCAGACGCTGGAGAGATTAAGCGGTTACAGAAACTGACTGGCGAGGCAAAAAACAGGCTTCCTTGAGGTGATGACTCGCTATATATTCCGGTGCATAGCGTTTGGCCGCTATCTGGCCGATGCCCGTCATCACCTCATAAAAGACAACACGGAGCTGTTTCATGCGCGCAACGCCCCTTCGCGTCACCTTCAAATCCCTGGCTGTAGCGATCGCCGCCCTGTCGGCCACCAGCGCATTCGCCGATGAAGTCCAGGTCGCCGTCGCGGCCAATTTCACCGCGCCGATTCAGGCCATCGCCAAGGATTTCGAGAAGGACACCGGCCACAAACTGGTGGCCTCCTTCGGCGCCACGGGCCAGTTCTACACCCAGATCAAGAACGGCGCGCCGTTCGAAGTGTTCCTCGCCGCCGACGACACGACCCCCGCCAAGCTGGAAAGCGAGAACGAGATCGTCAAAGGCTCGCGCTTCACTTACGCCGTCGGCACCCTGGCCCTGTGGTCGGCCAAGGAAGGTTACGTCGATGACAAAGGCGCCGTGCTGAAGAAAAACCAATACCAACACCTGTCCATCGCCAACCCGAAAGCCGCGCCTTATGGCCTGGCCGCCACTCAGGTGCTGGAAAAAGAAGGGCTGACCGAAGCCACCAAGGCCAAGATCGTCGAAGGCCAGAGCATCGCCCAGGCCTATCAGTTCGTGCAGACCGGCAACGCCGAGCTGGGTTTTGTCGCGCTGTCGCAAGTCTATAAGGATGGCAAGCTGACCAGCGGTTCCGCATGGATCGTCCCGGCCAACCTGCATGAGCCAATCAAGCAAGACGCCGTGATCCTCAACAAAGGCAAGGACAACGCGGCGGCCAAGGCGCTGATGGAATACCTCAAAGGCCCGAGAGCCGCTGCCGTGATCAAGTCCTACGGGTACCAGCTGTAAATGCCGCTGGACAGTGCCGACCTTGCGGCCATCTGGCTGACGCTGAAACTGGCGTCGCTGACCACGGTGATCCTGCTCATCGTCGGCACCCCCATCGCGCTGTGGCTGGCCCGCACCCGCTCCTGGCTCAAGGGGCCGGTGGGTGCGGTGGTGGCGCTGCCTCTGGTGCTGCCGCCGACGGTGATCGGGTTCTACCTGCTGCTGTTGCTGGGGCCTGACGGCGCTGTGGGGCAACTGACCCAGAGCCTCGGCCTGGGCACGCTGACCTTCAGCTTCACGGGGCTGGTCATCGGCTCGGTGCTGTATTCGATGCCGTTCGTGGTGCAGCCCCTGCAGAACGCCTTCGTGGCCATCGGCCCGCGGCCCCTTGAAGTGGCCGCAACCTTGCGCGCCAGTCCGTGGGACACCTTCTTCTCGGTGGTGCTGCCGCTGGCCCGCCCCGGTTTCATCACCGGCGCGATCCTCGGGTTCGCCCATACCGTGGGCGAGTTCGGCGTGGTGCTGATGATCGGCGGCAACATCCCGGAAAAAACCCGGGTGGTGTCGACACAGATCTACAACCACGTCGAGTCCATGGAATATGTACAAGCCCATTGGCTGGCCGGTGCCATGCTGGTGTTCTCCTTCCTGGTTCTGTTGGCGCTCTACTCCAGCGGCAAGACCAAATCGGCCTGGAGCTGACGCGTGACGACATCAACCCTCGAAGCCCGCCTGAACGTGGGCTTCCCTGAATTTGCCGTGAATGTCGACCTGTCTTTGCCGGGGCGCGGCGTCACGGCGCTGTATGGCCATTCCGGGTCCGGCAAGACCACCTGCCTGCGTTGCATCGCCGGGCTGGAAAAGGCTGCCAGCGGCTTCATCTCGATCAACGGCGACGTCTGGCAGGACAGCGACAGGGGCATTTTCGTCCCGCCGCACAAGCGCTCGCTCGGCTACGTGTTTCAGGAAGCCAGTCTTTTCCCGCACCTCACCGTGCGGGGCAATCTGGAATTCGGCCTCAAGCGCATTGCCGCCCGCGAGCGCCAGGTCAATCTGGAGCAGGCGACGACCCTGCTGGGCATCGATCATCTGCTGACGCGCCAGCCCGACAAGCTCTCCGGCGGCGAACGTCAGCGGGTTGGCATCGCCCGTGCCCTGCTCACCAGCCCGCGCCTGTTATTGCTCGACGAGCCCCTGGCGGCGCTGGATGCCCACCGCAAGAGCGAAATCCTGCCGTACCTGGAACGCCTGCACGACGAACTCGACATCCCCATGCTCTACGTCAGCCATTCCCAGGATGAAGTGGCGCGTCTGGCCGATCATCTGGTGCTGCTCAGCGACGGCAAGGCGCTGGCCAGCGGGCCGATTGGCGAAACCCTGGCGCGGCTCGACCTGCCGCTGGCCATGGGCGATGACGCGGGGGTGGTGATCGACGGCGCGGTCATCGCCTATGACGCCGCATACCATCTGGTGACCGTACGCATCCCGAAGAGCGATCTGACCCTGCGCGTCGCCCATTGCGCGCTGGAAATGAGCAAGCCCCTACGCTTCAAGGTGCAGGCACGGGACGTCAGCCTGTCGCTGCAAGCGGACGATCAGACCAGCATCCTCAATCGCCTGCCGGTGACGGTGGTCAGCGAAATCCCCGCCGACAACGCCGCCCACGTACTGGTGCGCCTGGACGCCGACGGCACGCCGCTGCTGGCGCGCATCACCCGGTACTCGCGGGATCAACTGCACCTGCACCCCGGCCAGTCGTTGTGGGCGCAGATCAAATCGGTGGCGCTGCTGGCTTGAGCCGCGCTCCCACACCCTCAATCAAATAATCGGCACCACTGCGCACCTGAACGGTCAATGCAAAGACCAGCATTCAGGATTGCACTTCATGTCGGACGCCCTCTCCCCCGAAGACCTGCCCAAGGATCTGCACTACGTCGATGACAGCCAGCCGGGCTTCACGCGCAAGATCCTGCGCGGCAAGTTCGCCTATTTCGATACCGACGGCGAACGCATTCGCGACGAGGCCGAGATCAAGCGCATCAACGCGCTGGTCATCCCGCCTGCCTATAAAGATGTATGGATCTGCGCCGACCGCCAGGGCCACCTGCAGGCCACCGGGCGCGATGCCCGCGGGCGCAAGCAGTACCGCTATCACCCGCGCTGGCGGGAGGTGCGCGACGAGAACAAATACTCGCGCATGATCGCCTTCGGCATGGTTCTGCCCAAAGTGCGCAAGCAACTGGAGGCGCAACTGGCGGCGCCCGGCATGGGTCGGGAAAAGGTGATGGCGGCTGTGGTGTCGCTGCTCGACCAGACGCTGATCCGCATCGGCAACAGCCAGTACGCCCGGGACAACCGTTCCTACGGCCTGACGACCTTGCGCAACAAACACGTCGACGTGCACGGCAGCAAGATCCTCTTTCAATTTCGCGGCAAGAGCGGCGTCGAGCATCAGGTCAGCGTCACGGACCGGCGTCTGGCCAACATCATCAAACGCTGCATGGAGCTGCCGGGGCAGAACCTGTTTCAGTACCTGGACGAAGACGGTCAGCGCCATACCGTCAGCTCTTCGGACATCAATCGTTACCTGCACGACCTGACCGGCGCTGACTTCACCGCCAAGGACTACCGCACTTGGGCGGGCAGTGCGATGGCCCTGGCGACCCTGCGCAAGCTGGACTGGGAGCCAGAGGCCGACGCCAAGAAACACATCGTCGCGATGGTCAAGGAAGTGGCCCGTCTGCTCGGCAACACCCCGGCGGTGTGTCGCAAATGCTATATCCACCCGGCGGTTCTGGAGGCCTTTGTCATTGGCGAACTGGCCAAACTGCCCCGCTCACGCCAACGCAAGGGCTTGCGCCTGGAGGAGGTCGCGCTGGCCGGGTTTCTCCAAGGCTTGCAGGCCGCTGAAGCGCTGCGCGAAGCCAGCGAAGAGACGGCCTGATCCGCCAAATCATCCTCACGCGCGTGCGGGACAGGTAAGCTGCCCGCACTGACACTGCACACCAAGGCCCGTTCATGACCACAGCGCCCCACCTGCCTGACAACGCCGAAACCCAATCGCCTCTCTCGCTCACTGTAGCCCCCGACCGGCCGGGGTTCGTGCGGGTGCGAGGCGCTCGCGAGCACAACCTCAAGGACGTCGACGTCGACATCCCCCGCGATGCGTTGGTGGTGTTTACCGGTGTGTCGGGTTCGGGCAAATCGTCACTGGCGTTTTCGACGCTCTATGCCGAGGCCCAGCGCCGTTATTTCGAATCCGTGGCGCCCTATGCGCGACGCCTGATCGATCAGGTGGGCGTGCCCAACGTCGATTCCATCGAAGGCCTGCCACCCGCCGTCGCCTTGCAGCAACAACGCGGCACGCCCAGCACGCGCTCGTCGGTGGGCAGCGTGACGACGCTGTCGAGCCTCATCCGCATGCTCTAGTCCCGCGCTGGCCACTACCCGGCCGGGCAGCCGATGCTCTACGCCGAAGACTTCTCGCCCAACCTGCCGCAAGGCGCCTGCCCCGAATGCCACGGCCTGGGCCGCGTGTACGAAGTGCCGGAAGCGCTGATGGTGCCCGACGACTCGCTGAGCATCCGCCAACGCGCCGTGGCGTCGTGGCCATTGGCGTGGCAGGGTCAGAACCAGCGCGACATTCTGGTCACACTGGGTTACGACGTCGACA
>CAURWS010000254.1:0-5941 GCA_963528485.1 uncultured Pseudomonas sp.
CGGCTGGACCGCGAGTTCGGCGCGCTGGTGCACAACGCGGCCAACGTCAATCACGTGCAGGACTACGAAACGCTGGCCCGGGACAACGTCGCGCCGATCTTCGAGTGCCTGCGCCTGTGCGAAGGGCGCAGCAAGAAGGTGTTCAACTTCGTCTCGACGCTCTCGGCCTCCAGCGCCGTGGCTGCTGATGGCAGCGTGCTGGAAGCGCCTGCCGCCGAGACCCCGCCGATCTACATCAAGAACGGCTACAACCTGTCCAAATGGGTCGCCGAGCGCATCCTGCAACAGGCCCGCGATCAAGGCGCCTGGGTGAACATCTATCGCCCCGGCAACATCGCCTTCAACAGCGTCACCGGCGTCTGCCAGCCCCACAAGAACCGCCTGATGCTGATGCTCAAGGGCTCGATGCAACTGGGGCAGGTCCCGGATTTCTCGATGACCTTCGACCTGATGCCCGTGGACTTCCTTGCCCGCTTCATCGGCTTTCACAGCAGCCGTTATCAGCCCGCCCGCGCGGTGTTCAACCTTCACAACCCCGAGCCCCTGAGCTGGAGGGGCTACGTCGACGCGTTTCGCGAGGCGGGGCGTGAATTCGAGATGGTCAGCGTCGCGCACTGGCAGACCCAGCTCAATCGGGTCGACAGCCAGAACGCGCTGTTCGGCGTGCTCGGCTTCTACCTCGACGGCTTCGAGGAAGACATCGGCGACATCTCGATGATCGCCTACCCCAACGCCCTCGCCGGCGTGCAGCGCATGGGCGAACGCTACCCGCAGAAAACCCCGGCGCTGCTGCGCAAGGGCTGCGATTACCTGAAAGAAATCGACTTCATCTGAACGCAACACCACCGACGTAATGGAGAACGACATGAACGCAATCAACACAATCGACGCGCTGAAACCCGACACCCTGATCGCCAACCCGGCGGGCAAGCCGGTGGTGGCCTCGGTCAAGGTCAATGCCCCGGCAAATGATGTCTGGCAGGTGGTTGGAGATTTCGGCGGGTTTACTCAATTCATCCCCGCGCTGGCCAGCATCGACGTGATCGGCGACGGCGCAGGCTCGATTCGCCACAAGCGCTTCAAGGAAGGCGGCCTGGAAGTGGTCGAGCAGCTCAACTCGCGCAACGACAAGGCGTTTTCGATGACCTGGACCACGATCTACAACAACCTTGGTGTCGGCAACCTGTGGGCCTCGATGACCGTTAAGCCTGAGCGCGATGGCAGCGTCGCCACCTGGACGATCATCGCCGAGCCTGCTGTTGGCAATCCCATGAACGCTGATGAGTTCCAGGCGTTCCTGCAGGATTTTGCCGATGACGCGATGAGTCATGTGCAGAAACTCTTCGCCTGACCCCCAAACCTGTGGGAGCGAATGCATTCGCTCCCACAGCTGGATCTACCAACCAGAGTTGCAAATCGTCACCCATCTCAACACAATGCGACGCATTATCATTTAAGCGGCGCTGGGATGGCGCGTTTCAATGCCTTCTTCAGACGCGACCCTGCGTACCCTTTATAGCGATCACCACGGTTGGCTCAATGGCTGGCTGCGCAGCACGCTGGGCAACGCCGCCGATGCCGCCGATCTCGCGCAAGACACCTTCGTGCGCCTGCTCAATCGCAGCGAGCTGCTTGAGCTCAACGCACCGCGCGCATTTCTGCGTACCGTCGCACGGGGGCTGGTGATTGATCACTGGCGCCGCGAAGAACTGGAACGCGCCTACCTCGAAGCCCTCGCCCACCTGCCCGAACACGAAACGCCCTCGCCGGAATCCCGCGAGCTGGTATTTGAGCTGCTGGAAAGCATCGCCAGGATGCTCGACGGGCTGAAACCCAAGGTCAGGCGCGCGTTTCTGCTGGCGCAATGCGAAGGCCTGACCCACAAACAGATCGCCGAGCAGATGAGCGTTTCGGTGCGCTCGGTCGAGCGTTATGTCGCCGACGCGCTGTATCACTGCTACCAACTGAGGTACGGCGAATGAGTCAGGCCTCGGCGCTCGATCATCGTCAGCCCTCGCCTGCCGTGGTTCGCCAGGCCATCGAGTGGATGATGCGCCTCAACAGTCAGGCCGCGAGCCCCCGTGTGCGTGAGCGCTGCGAGCAATGGCGCGCGGCGCATCCCGATCACGAATGCGCGTGGCAGCGCGTGCTGTCCCTCAACGCCGATCTGCACAGCCGTTTTCAGGCACTGCCCGCGAGCGGCGCCGCCTTCGATGCCCTGGAAACCAGCGCCCAGCGGTTGGGCCGCAGGCAGGCGCTGAAATTGCTGTCTGGCTTGCTGGTGGTCGGATCAAGCGCGTACCTGGCGCGGGACCTGACGCCCTGGCAGCAATGGCGTGCCGATTTCGCCACCCACATTGGCGAGCGCAGCGACTTTGCCTTGGCCGATGGCACACGCCTGCAGCTCAATACCGATACCGCCGTGGATCAGCACTTCAGCCCGACCCAGCGCCTGATCAGACTGAGCAAGGGCGAAATTTTCATTACCTGCGGCGCCGATGCGCAAAGCGCGACGCCACGGCCGCTGTTGATCAGTTGTCGGCACGGCACGTTTGAAGGGCTGTCGGGCATTGGCCGACCGGGACGGTTTGTCGTGCGTCAGGATGAGGACCGCACGCGGCTCAGCGTCACCGATGGACGCGTGCTGATCCGCTCGCCGGGTGGGTCCTCTGTAACTGTGAGCGCGGGGCAAAGCTATTCGGTGGATGGCCAGCGCGCGAGTCTGCTGCCTGAGCTGAACATGGACCCGGGCGCGTGGGCCGATGGCCTGATCGTCACGCGCAACATGCGTTTGGGGGATTTTCTCGCGGAAGTCGCGCGCTATCGTCACGGCTATCTGGCGTGCGCGCAGGATGTCGCCGATCTGCGCCTGTCCGGCGTGTTCCGCCTGGGGGACACCGACAAGCTGCTGGCCATCCTGCCGCAGACCCTGCCGGTGCAACTCAAGTACCGCACGCGCTGGTGGGTGACGCTGCAGCGCAACGCGTGACGTTCACTTATTTATGGCGGGTTTCGCGCGCACGTTCGGCTTAGAGATCAGCACCCCTCCTCTTCACCGACTTCGACGGAATCCGCAATGACCGGGCTTCAACGCAACGCGCCACCCTCTCTCGTTCGCCAGTGCCTTCTCGATGCCTCGCGCACAAGACCTTCCCTTCTGGGCTCTGCCATTCGGGCGGCACTGATTTCCACGACGCTGTCCGCCTGCGCTGTGCCCCTTCACGCGCTCGCCGCGGACGCCACGCTGGTCGTCAATCCGGCGCGCAGCTATTCGATTCCCGCAGGCTCCTTGGGCGACGCGCTGAACCAGTTCGCGCGTCAGGCGGGGATCATGCTGTCGGCTACACCCGAGCAGACGGCGGGGCTGCGCTCGCCGGGCCTGCAGGGCAATTACTCGACCGATCAGGCATTGGCGATTCTGCTGGGCGGCAGCGGCCTGCAGGCGATCAGCCAGGACGGCAGCAGCTATGTGCTGCACAGGGCCGATGATCAGGCGATGTCGCTGCCGAGCACCGACGTTCACGGGTTCGCCCTGGGCAACGCGTTGGGCAGCATGGAGGGCTACAACGCCACCCACAGCCAGATCGCCACCAAGACCAGTACTGCGCTGCTGGAGACCTCGCAGTCGGTCTCAGTGGTCACGCGCGAGCAGATGGACGACCAGGGCTCGCAGACCGTCGCGCAAGCCATGCGCTACACGCCGGGTGTGCTGACCAACCCTTACGGCGCGACCCATCGTTACGACTACGTGGCAATGCGCGGTTTCAACGACGGCTCGGTGGATAACATCTACCTCGACGGCCTGAAGTCCATGGGCGACAGCGGCACCTACAGCACGATGCAGGTGGACCCGTATTTCCTTGAGCGCATCGATATCCTCAAAGGGCCGTCGTCGGTGCTGTACGGCCGCAGCTCGCCCGGTGGCTTGGTCGCGCTGACCAGCAAGAAGCCGCTGTACGAGCCCTACCATCAGATTCAGGCAACGGTGGGCTCCAATCATCAGCGCGGGGTAGGCTTCGATTTCAGTGGGCCGGTGGATGACGACAAGCGCATCGCCTATCGACTGGTGGGGCTGACCGATCAATCCGACACCCAGTTCGATCACGCTGAAGAAAAGCGTTACGCACTGGCGCCGACCCTGAGCATCGATTTCACCGAGGACACCTCGCTGACACTCCAGGCGTACCTGCAACACGACCCAGACGGCGGCTATCACGGCGGTAACCCGGCCGATGGCGTGTTGCATCAGCGCAATGGCCAGCGCATCTCCGAGCACTTCTTTGAGGGCGAGCCAGGCATCGATGGCTACAGTCGCGACCAGCAGTCTTTCGGCTATCAGTTCGAACACCGCTTCAACGACGTCTTCACCGCGCGGCAGAACTTCCGCTACCTGGATTCGAAGGTGAGCCTGGATCAGGTGTACAGCTATGGCTGGACGACACCGACCAGCAACGAGCTGAACCGCTATTACTCCGGCGCGAACGAGCATCTGCATTCGTACATCATCGACAACATGCTGCAGGCTGAATTCTTCACCGGCGCCGTCAAGCACACGGCGCTGTTCGGCGCGGACTATCAGCGTCGCAAGACGGTGGTCGACTGGCAGAGCGGCTCGCTGGCGTCGATCAATGCGTTCAACCCGGTGTATGGCAATTCAGAGATCACCTACTACGACCCGACCAGCTACCTGCGTCGCCTGGAACAGACCGGGGTGTATGCGCAGGACCTGATCGAGTGGGACAAATGGCGCTTCTCACTGGGCCTGCGTCACGACTGGGTCGAGACCTCTGACGAGAACCGCATCGCCGAATTCAACCGCCCTGTAGGCACCGAGATCAGCGACAAGCGCACCAAGACCACCGGGCGCGCCGGCGTGCTGTATCTGTTCGATAACGGGGTGGCGCCTTACATCAGCTATTCCGAGTCGTTCAACCCGAACTCCTATTCCGACAGCACAGGCAATCCACTGGCCCCCACTGATGGCAAGCAGTGGGAAGCGGGCATCAAGCACCAGCCGCCGGGCACGGACAATCTGTTCACGGCATCGGTGTTCCGCATCGATCAAGAGAACCTGGCGACCAAACTGCCGCAGGAGAACTTCTATCGCGCGATCGGCGCTGTTCGCTCTCAAGGCCTGGAGCTTGAAGCGCACATGCAGCTGACCGATAACTTCAAGGTGTTGGGCAGCTACACGCTGACTGACATCGATTATTCGAAGTCGATGCCCAGCACGGTCAGTGATGTCGACAACAAGGGCAACTCTCCGACCCAGGCGCCAAAACACATGGCCTCGCTGTGGGGCGACTACAAGTTCAACAGCGGCGCGCTGGATGGCCTGCGGTTGGGCACAGGCTTGCGCTATGTGGGGTCGAGCTGGGTTGATGCCGAGAACACCATGAAGGTGCCTTCCTACACGCTGTGGGACGCGTCGATGGGCTATGACCTGGGCAAGGTGGGGCTCAAGGGCGTGGACGTGCGCTTGAACGCCAATAACCTCACCAATGAGAGCTACGTTGCGTCGTGTGCCAGCCTGAACTTCTGCTACATGGGCGAAGAGCGCAACGTCAGTGCGACGGTGAGCTATCAGTTCTAAACAGCGTTTAGCGACACCAGGCCAGCTTTCGGCAACGGAGGCTGGCATTTTTGTGCCCCTGAAACGACAAAACCCCTGTCTGCGTTAGCAGACAGGGGTTTCGGAATTCAATCTTGACGATGACCTACTCTCACATGGGGAAACCCCACACTACCATCGGCGATGCATCGTTTCACTGCTGAGTTCGGGATGGGATCAGGTGGTTCCAATGCTCTATGGTCGTCAAGAAATTCTTTAGCCGATCCGTTACCAGGTAACGTGTCAGCAAAAATGGGTGACCTTCACTTATAAAGACAAAACCCCATCTGCGTTAGCAGATGGGGTTCTGGAATTTAATCTTGACGATGA
>CAURWS010000255.1:0-5934 GCA_963528485.1 uncultured Pseudomonas sp.
GTCTCTGACACCACATGCGGCGCTATGCTATGCCTTGCTTCAATCAGGCGCTTCTAATGACCAATCTCAAGGGAGTTGGCCGCATACCTATGAGCGCCTCCTTGAGGTAGCCCTGCAACACGAACTCACAGACGTTCGCTTTCACAAGTCACTCTAACCCCTCAAGGAGAACCCCATGGACCACCTACAGGCCCTCTACTGGGTCTGTCTGGCCGTTCAACTGGGGTTCTGGTTGTGGTCTCGCCGACCCTCTTGAGAATCTGACAGAAAAATCTGAAAGGTCACCATTACAAGACTTCCCGCGCAGGCTCCCCCGTAGGCCCTCGCATGGGTGCCCGTGGGCGCGTTAAGGACCCTCGCGGGCAGGCGATAAGGACCCCAGCGATGGGACAAAGATGCGCCAAAGCTGTTACAAACCGGGGCCTTACCGTGCTACGCTGAGGCTTCCTAACGTGCCTCATTCGGTCGGTGTAAGGATCGTATCCTTCGCTTCTGAAAGCAGCCCTGGATAGTCCAGCGTGTAGTGGAGACCCCGAGATTCCTTGCGTTGCATGGCTGACCTAATCATCAGCTCCGCTACCTGAGCAAGGTTCCTCAGTTCGATCAGGTCCCTACTTACTCGGTAGTTGCTGTAGAACTCGTCGATCTCATCCAGAAGCAGACGCACCCGGTGTTGCGCACGTTGCAGGCGCTTGTTGGTGCGCACGATGCCGACGTAATCCCACATGAATCGCCGCAGTTCGTCCCAGTTGTGCGCGATGATCACGTCTTCGTCCGAATCGGTCACTTGGCTTGCATCCCAGAACGGCAAGTCACTCGGCTGAGGGATATCCGGCAGCTTGGACATGATGTCGGCTGCCGCAGAGCGCGCGTAGACGAAGCATTCCAGCAACGAGTTGCTGGCCATGCGGTTGGCGCCGTGCAGCCCGGTGAAGCTGGTTTCGCCAATGGCGTACAAGCCTGGCACGTCGGTGCGGCCGTGCTGATCGACCAACACGCCGCCGCAGGTGTAATGCGCCGCCGGCACGACCGGAATCGGCTGGCGGGTGATGTCGATGCCGAATTCCAGGCAGCGTTCATAAACAGTGGGGAAGTGGCTTTTGACGAACTCTTCGGGTTTATGGCTGATGTCCAGATAGACGCAATCGACGCCTAGACGCTTCATTTCATGGTCGATGGCGCGGGCGACGATGTCTCGTGGCGCCAGTTCTGCGCGCTCATCGAACCGCTGCATGAAGCGCTCGCCGTTCGGCAGCTTTAAATAAGCGCCTTCGCCACGCAGGGCCTCGGTCACCAGAAAGCTCTTGGCCTGCGGGTGATAAAGGCAGGTGGGGTGGAACTGGTTGAATTCCAGATTGCCGACCCGGCAGCCCGAACGCCATGCCATGGCGATGCCATCGCCGCAGGCGCCGTCGGGGTTGCTGGTGTAGAGGTAGACTTTGGCCGCGCCGCCGGAGGCCAGAATGGTAAAGCGCGCGCCGTGGGTGTCGACCTCGCCGGTCGAGCGATCCAGCACGTACGCGCCCAGGCAGCGATCGCCCTCCAGACCCAGGCGGCGCTCGGTGATCAGGTCGACCGCCACGCGCTGTTCCAGCAGTTCGATGTTCGGTCGCGCTTTCGCCTGGGCGAGGAGGGTGCGGAAAATCGCTGCTCCGGTTGCGTCGGCGGCATGGATGATGCGCCGATGGCTATGACCGCCTTCGCGGGTCAGGTGAAATTCGAAACCGCCGTCCACCACCGCCGACTGATCGTCGCGGGTGAAGGGCACGCCCATGTCGATCAGCCATTGAATCGCCTCGCGGCTGTGCTCGACGGTGAAGCGCACCGCCTCTTCATTACACAGGCCGCCCCCGGCATTGAGCGTGTCATCGACGTGGGACTGAACGGTGTCGGCGTTATCCAGCACGGCGGCCACGCCACCCTGGGCCCAGAAGGTCGAACCGTTGGCCAGGTCGCCCTTGCTCAAGACGGCGATGCGCAAGTTGTCGGGCAAGGTCAGCGCCAGACTCAATCCCGCAGCACCGCTGCCGATCACCAAAACGTCGTGCTGCAAATGTCGACTCATTTCTTGTTTCCGGCTTCTAAATGGCCACTAGTATGTAAAGGGTGAGAACGGCACAATGGCTGGGATTTTATGGCAATTGTGAATCGCAGCGGGGGCGGATTGTGCGCTACTGCGCCGCATCGTGCATACCGTTTGGCGGGTAAATGCCATCCCAGGGTTGTACCTGGATTGGATCCTACAACCGCCAAGGCAGGTGTCTTACGCTCTTGATTGAAATGTGGGAACTTTTCATAAAGCCCCACGTTCAATAGAGGGTTGCCGATAAAGGGACAGCGTCGGTGCTCTGCAAGGTGGCTCTTACATCTGCGCAGGCGCTTTCGACGACAAGATTATTCACGCAGCCGACCTGGTTCGAGCTGCGTTTTTCGTGCGGGCTACCGACGCTCGCCGGAAACTTGCTTGAAGGGGGGAGAACTTTTGCGAAAAGCCCGAGTCTATGGTTGCAAGTCTGTGAAGCAGCCTCTGCAACACTCCTTTGAGCTCTATGAGGAGTGTTCATGCTAACCCAGGAAGAGGATCAGCAACTGGTCGAACGCGTACAGCGCGGCGACAAGCGAGCCTTTGATCTGCTAGTGGTGAAATATCAGCACAAGATTCTTGGGTTGATCGTGAGATTCGTTCACGACACCCATGAAGCCCAGGATGTCGCGCAAGAGGCTTTTATCAAGGCTTACCGTGCACTTGGGAACTTCCGCGGCGACAGTGCGTTTTATACGTGGCTGTACCGGATCGCCATCAACACGGCGAAAAACTATCTGGTGTCGCGAGGTCGGCGGCCGCCGGACAGCGATGTCAGATCTGAAGACGCGGAGTTCTACGACGGCGATCATGGCCTCAAGGACATCGAGTCGCCGGAGCGTGCATTGTTAAGGGATGAGATCGAGGGCACCGTCCATCGGACCATCCAGCTACTGCCAGAAGATTTACGTACTGCTCTAACTTTGCGTGAGTTTGACGGTCTGAGTTATGAGGATATTGCGAGCGTCATGCAGTGTCCGGTTGGTACCGTGCGCTCTCGCATCTTCCGCGCTCGGGAAGCCATTGATAAAGCCCTGCAGCCTTTGTTGCAGGAAACCTGAGACAGCGGCGATAGCCAAAAGAGAGGAACCGCCATGAGTCGTGAAGCCCTGCAGGAATCGCTGTCCGCGGTGATGGATAACGAAGCGGACGAATTGGAATTACGTCGGGTGCTCAACGCAATCGACGATGCGGATACACGTGCCACATGGTCGCGTTATCAAATTGCCCGTGCGGCAATGCATAAAGAATTGTTGATGCCTCATCTGGACATCTCGGCAGCCGTTTCCGCCGCGATAGCCGATGAAGTCAGCCCCCTCAAGGCCGGTCGCGGTCCTTGGCGCACGCTGGGTCGTCTGGCTGTCGCTGCTTCCGTCACCGTGGCTGTTCTGGCAGGCGTGCGCCTGTACAACCAGGACGAAATCGCTGGCGCCCAACTGGCCCAGCAATCGGCACAGCCTGCCAACATTGCAATGCCTCAGGTAAAAGGCCCAGCGGTACTGGCCGGCTACACTGAGAGCGAGCAAGCCCCGGGCCCGATGGCCAGCGGCGTACTGCAGAACCAGGCTGGCTGGCACGATCAGCGTCTGCCAGGTTACCTGCGTCAACATGCTCAGCAAGCTGCGTTGAAAGGCACTGAAAGCGCACTGCCGTATGCACGCGCCGCCAGTCTGGAAAACCGTTAAGGAGGATCATGCGTGCCATCCCTCTAGTGCCGCTTCTGCTTGGTGGATGGCTGGTCCTTCCAGTTCATGCCGATGATGCGCAAGACCAGCTCAAGCGTCTTGCGCAGGCAGAACAGCAGCAAAGCTTCCAGGGCACTTTCGTCTACGAACGCAACGGAAGTTTTTCCACTCACCGAATCTGGCATCGTGTTATTGACGGCAAGGTTCGTGAACATCTTCTTCAGCTCGATGGCTCCGCTCAGGAAGTACTGCGCGTCGATGGGGTGACCCAGTGCGTCAGCGGTACGCTTGTAGCGGGCGTGTCTAACATTCCCGACTCCCCGGCCCATGCCTTCGACGCTGCCAAGCTGTCGGCCTGGTATGAGATGAAAGTCGCGGGAAGTTCGCGCGTGGCGGGGCGTCCGGCAACGGTGGTGACACTGACGCCGCGAGACCAGCATCGTTACGGCATCGAGTTGCATCTGGACAGCGAAACGGGTCTGCCGCTCAAGTCGCTGCTGCTCAGCGACAAGGGCCAACTGCTGGAGCGTTTCCAGTTCACCGAATTCGACACTGCCGAGCCGACCGATCAGAAGCTGCAACCCAGCGGTGACTGCAAGCCGGTGGAAGTGGCCAAGACCAAGGCTGATGCACCGCAGAAGCAACAGGTCGCCTGGCATTCGGACTGGTTGCCGCCGGGCTTCGAGCTCAGCAGCGCAGCCGCGCGTAACGACCCGGATTCCAAATCGCTGGTCACCAGCCTCATGTATGACGATGGCCTGGCGCGCTTTTCGGTGTTCATCGAGCCTGTCAGTGGCGCTGCGGTCACCGATATTCGCACGCAACTGGGCCCGACTGTCGCGGTCTCGCGCCGTTTGACCACGCCAAAAGGCGATGCGATGGTTACCGTTGTGGGTGAAATCCCGATCGGTACGGCCGAACGCATTGCGCTGTCCATGCGCAATGATGCCGCCCCTGCGGCGACAACCAAAAAGTAGCCTGACCATTCCTGTGAATGCCCAGTATGAAAAAGGTTTCATACTGGGCGTTTCAAGCCGCTAGCCTCGTGATTGCTGGCTTTGAAAGAGACGCTGAAATGTTTGGTGAGCTTTGCAGGTTGCAAATACACCTTTTTTTTTCTATAGGTCACAGCTTCGCAGCTCTGGCCTTTGCTGTTTCAGCTTCCAGAAAGCTAAATGAGAGTAAAACTGGCTGAGAGCCCTGCAGTGCACCCTCGTGCCGTGCAGATGCTCCTCGAACCTGTCGGTTCGTACCGCTTAACCATGCTCGTTGTGAACGGGAGCCGTATGTCGATACCACGCTTGAAAACCTATCTGTCCTGGATGGCCGCCGTGCTGATGCTCGGCCAGGTCCTGACTGCGCAGGCCGAAGCCCTGCCGGACTTCACGACCCTCGTCGAACAGGCCTCACCTGCCGTCGTGAACATCAGTACTCGCCAGAAGCTTCCGGATCGTTCGGTGGCACAAGGTCAGATGCCGGACCTCGAAGGTCTGCCACCGATGTTGCGCGAATTCCTCGAACGCAGCATGCCGCCAGGATCCCGTGCCCCAGGCACGGGCAAGGGCGATCGCCAGCGTGAAGCGCAATCCCTGGGTTCGGGCTTCATCATCTCTGCTGACGGCTTCATTCTCACCAACAACCACGTGATCGACGGTGCCGACGAAATCCTCGTGCGCCTGTCAGATCGCAGCGAAATGAAAGCCAAGCTGATCGGCACCGACCCACGCACCGACGTGGCGGTCCTGAAGATCGATGGCAAAGACCTGCCGACCGTCAAGCTGGGCAACTCCGACAAGCTGAAAGTGGGTGAGTGGGTACTGGCCATTGGTTCGCCATTTGGCTTCGATCACTCGGTCACCAAGGGGATCGTCAGCGCCAAGGGCCGCAGCCTGCCGAACGACACCTATGTGCCGTTCATCCAGACCGACGTCGCGATCAACCCGGGTAACTCCGGTGGCCCGCTGTTCAACATGGCCGGCGAAGTCGTGGGTATCAACTCGCAGATCTTCACTCGCTCGGGCGGCTTCATGGGCCTGTCGTTCGCGATCCCGATCGACGTGGCCATGGACGTTGCCAACCAGCTCAAGGCGAACGGCAAGGTCAATCGTGGCTGGCTGGGTGTCGTGATCCAGGAAGTGAACAAGGACCTGGCCGAGTCGTTCGGTC
>CAURWS010000256.1:0-5932 GCA_963528485.1 uncultured Pseudomonas sp.
CGGTCGCACCACTGACAATCGCAATCCCGGAACTGGTGCCCAGACGCGTGGCACCCGCTTCGATCATGGCCACGGCGGTAGCGTAGTCACGTACGCCGCCGGAGGCTTTGACGCCAACGCCTGTGCCGACCACCTTACGCATCAGGGCGACGTCTTCCAGGGTCGCGCCGCTTTTGCTGAAGCCGGTGGAGGTCTTGACGAAGGCGACGTTCAGCTCTCGGCAGATCTCGCAGGCGCGGGTTTTTTGCGCGTCGTCCAGCAGGCAGGTTTCCAGGATCACCTTGAGCGGCACCGCGCCACAGGCCTGTTTCACGGCTGCGATGTCATCGCTGACGAAATCCAGCAGGCCGTCTTTCAGTGCACCGACGTTCAGCACCATGTCGATTTCGCCCGCGCCAGCGGCAATCGCCTGTTTCGCTTCGAAGGCCTTGGTATCGGAAAGCCCAGCGCCCAGCGGAAAACCCACCACGGCGCAGACCTTGACCGCCGCACCTTGCAGCAACGAGGCTGCGTAAGGCACCTGTCCAGAGTTGACGCACACCGAATAGAATCGGTGTTCCTGCGCTTCGCGGCACAAGGTGGCGATCTGCTCGCGGGAGGCATCGGCGGCCAGCAGGGTGTGGTCGATGTACTGCGCGAGGGCGGCGGGTTCGATCTTCATTGAGTCGTTTCCTTTAAAAGCAGCTATAAGCGGTAAGCTTCAAGCGGCAGGCAGATGCGAATCCGCACGCCACTGACAATGTTTAAAATATAACATAAAATGTTATTTTTACACCATTACTAATCGACAACCGGAATGCCTGTGGACAGTAAAAAATCCGATCGCATCAAACTGATTCAGCAAGCCCTGCAGGACCAGAAAGCTATTCACCTGCGTGAGATGGCAGCCCTGCTGGATGTCTCGGAGATGACCCTGCGAAGGGATCTGGGTCGTCATCCAGAGAAATTCCACCTGCTGGGCGGGCACATCACCCTGGCGTTCGACCCTTCCGAGGCCAGCGATTACAAAGTCACCGAGCAAGGCACACGGCACGTCGAGGAGAAGCGTCGCATCGGCAAACTGGCCGCCGCGTTCATCAAGCCGGGCGACACGGTGTTCTTCGATTGCGGCACGACCATCCCTTTCGTCATCGACTTCATCCCCGAAGAGCTGGAGTTCACCGCCGTGTGCAACTCGCTCAACGTGCTGCTCAAACTGCAGCACAAACCCCACTGCAACATCGTGTTGTGCGGCGGCAGTTTCCACCGCAAGAACCAGGTCTTCGAACATCACAGCGAAGCCAGCATCCTGGATGGCATTCGCCTGACCTGGGCGTTCGTGTCGGCCGCAGGGGTCAGCGACGAATTCGGCGTGACCTGCTTCAACTTCAATGAAGTGGAGGTCAAGCAGAAGGTCCTGCGCCAGGCCCGCCACTGCATGCTGCTGGCCGATCACTCCAAGTTCGACGCCGTGCGTACTGCGCATTTCGCGACGCTGGAGAACTTTCATGTCGTAGTCAGCGACAAGAAAGTGCCCAAGCCGTATCGCGATCTGATTCAGGGCTATGGGGCGCGGTTGGTGGTGTGATTCGTCCTCGCGATTGATGTTGTGTACGCTGACGTCATCGCGAGCAAGCTCACTCCTACAGGTAGACCGCGTTTTACCTGTTCAAACGCGGTCTACCTGCGGAAGTGAGCTTGCTCGGAATAGGGCCGTCAGCGTTTCAAATCACTTTCCAGTTGCCTCACTTCTGCAGCGGCCAGATACCCCGTCGTCACACTGAACGACGCGCGTTCCCCCGCCGCCAACTCGCGCACATTGCCCTTGGCCTTTTCTGCCAGATAGCCCTCCGGCTCGCAGGTCGCAGGCAGCACGAATGCGGCCACCTGCTGATCGGCGTTGTGCAGAATCCAGCGCGCGGCATGGTCGAATTGCGCAGGCTTGTAGCGCGTGTAAAAAGCCGGGCCATCGGCATGCTTGAGCAGAAAATGCGCATCGCCCCTGCTATCGGCCTTCACGCCGTCGAAGAAGCAGACGATCTCCGGGTCGTACAGCTGGGGCGTGTTCAACGTCTGTAGGCGCGACGGATCTTCGGTCAACTCGGCCATGTACGCCGACCACGCAGGCGTGGGCTTCACGTGGGCCGGCACGCTGCTGCGCACACGCGTACGCTCGACGCCCAGCGGCTCGACGAACCGCCCATTGGCGACGTAGGCGTAGTTCATGTGCGCCATGTACATCAGCTCCATCGCCTTGCCCGCCAGGTTCTGCACGTCCATGCCGATGTCGAACAGACCCAAGCCTGGACGCAAGGTCACGCGGGGGCGCGCGCGGTAGTGATCGCCGAAACCCATCACGTATTCGTACTCGCCGCCCAGGCGCAGGAAAGCGCCTGTCGTGTCTTCGCCCACTTCCAGCCAGGCGCTGTCCATCGGCGCGCAGGGCATTTCGCCGTGCAGCGGATGATCGTCCTGTGGCGTCGGGCAGCCGTTGCGCAGGATGCCGCTGTGAAACATGAAGCAACCGTAGGTGCCGATCACCGTGGGGCTTGGGCGCGGCTGCTCGAACATGTTGCGCATGGTCAGGTCGCAGCCGTCGAACACCGCCGACCAGATCATCTGGCCCTGATACGGCAGCACCACGACGCGGCCTCGATTGTTCTCCAGCGCCAGGGCCTTCACGCCGCTGGGGTAGGTCCAGGCCAGCACGCGAAAATCGGCGGACTCCAGCAGCGTCTTTTCGGCGCTGCCGAACAGTTCGGGATGCAGGGCAATCGTCGTGGTGTTCATGACGCGCTCACCGCTGCACCCACTGGCGCGGTCTCGCTGCGCGGGTCACGCATGCACTTGATGGCGTAGGCGACGATGACCACGAAGCACAGCAGCGGCACGCTGTAGGCGATCTGCATGTTGCCGTGGGTGGCATCGGACAACAGGCCCTGGAAGATCGGCATCACGCCGCCGCCGACGATGCTCATCACCAGCAGCGAACCGCCCACGCCAGTGTCTTCGCCCAGGCCGTCGATGGTCAGGCCATAAATGGTCGGCCAGCAAGGGCCGAGGAAAATGCTCACGCCCACCGCCGCGTACACCGCGCTGATGTTCGGCACCAGAATGGTGTAGGCCAGCAAGGCGATGGTCAGCACGCCGTAGATCGCCAGGACCTTGGCCGGGTGCATTTTGCGCATCAGCAGGTTGGCGATCATCTTGCCGACGAAGTAGGCCGCAAAAGTGGTCAGCAGGAACCACGACGCGCTGCGCTCGTTCATCCCGCCCATCTGCATGGCCAGGCGAATGGTGAAACTCCACACGCCCACTTGCGCGCCCACATACAGGAACTGCGCCAGCACACCAAAGGTGAAACGCGGGTTGCGCCACAGGCGAGAAAGGCTCTGGCCGATGCTGCTCTTCTTGGCGCTGTCCTTGATGTTGCCCTTGCACGCCGGGAATTTGGTGAAGGCGATGAGCACGAACATCAGGATCAGCACCGCGATCATCCATTTATACGGCAGCAGCGTCGACTGGATCATCTGCAGCTGCTGAATCGCCGCGTCAGACGCGCTCATCTGCTTGAGCTGCTCTTGCGTGGCGTCGGTGTCCTTGAACATCACGAAGCTGCCGACGTACACCCCGGCCATCGCCCCGAACGGGTGGAAGGTCTGCGAGATGTTCAGGCGACGGGTGCCGGTTTCCCGCGGGCCCATCAGCGTCGAGTAGGTGTTGCAGGCGGTTTCCAGGAAGGACAGGCCAGCGGCGATGACGAACAGCGCCATCAGGAACATGCCGTACTTGGCCATGGACGCGGCCGGGAAGAACAACGAGCAGCCCACCATGTACAGCATCAGGCCAATGAGAATGGTGGTCTTGTAGCTGAAGCGTCTGACCACCAGCGCCGCCGGAATCGCCACGAAGAAGTAGCCCAGGTAGAACGCCGACTGCACGAAGGCGGTCTGGAAGTCGCTGAGCAGGAAGGCTTTCTTGAAGTGCGCGATCAGCACGTCGTTCATGCTCGCGGCCGCCGCCCACAACGCGAAACAGCAGCACAGCAGGATGAAAGCGAACCAGGGCGTGCGGTTCAGGTAGAACCCGTCCAGGGATTGTTGGAGCGCGGGCTTTGTCATTGTTGTTCTCCGGGAAGTGCAGGAATACCCCGCCCGGCCGATCGTGCTGAGCGGTCAGGGCGCGGCGGCGCGTTATTCGTTTAGAGCGTGTCGAAAAAACGCCCGAACGTGGCAGCGTCCGGGTAGGAACTCTGGGTACCGAGGCCGGTGACCGAGCAGGCGGAATAGGCAACGGCCTGAGTCATGGCGCGGCGCATGTCGCCGTCTTCGCTCCAGTGACGGGCGAAGCAGCCAATGAAGGCGTCCCCTGCGCCAGTGGTGTCGCGGGCGTCGACCTTGATGCCATCGACGCGGAACTCTCCCTCCTCGCCCACATACAGCGCGCCCTTTTCACCCAGAGTCACGATGACGTGGCGAATGCCGTCCTGCACCAGTTGCAGGGCAGCTGCGCGGGCTGATTCGAGGGAGTCGACGACCCGGCCGGTGATCAGCGCCAGCTCGGTTTCGTTGGGGATGAAGAAGTCCAGCTTCGACAGGTGCGCGCGACTCAGGCCCTTGACGGCAGGGGCCGGGTTCAGCAGCACGGGAATGCCGTTGGCCTTGGCGAAATCGATGGCGTAGTAGACCGTTTCCAGCTCGATCTCCAGTTGCAACACGATCAGCTTGCAGTCGCGCAATGCGGCCTGGGCGGCGTCGATGTCAGCGGGTTTGAGGTGCGCGTTGGCGCCTTTGACGATGAGAATGCTGTTGTGCGAATCGCTCTGCACGAAGATCGGCGCCACACCGCTGGACACGCCCGGCACGCGCTGCACGAACTGGGTGTCGATGCCGAAGCGCTTGAAGTTGGCCAGGGTGTTGTCGGCGAACATGTCGTCGCCGACCTTGCTCAGCATCAGCACGTCGGCGCCCAGCTTGGCGGCAGCGACGGCCTGATTGGCGCCCTTGCCGCCGCAGCCCATGGCGAAATTCGGCGCTTCAAGGGTCTCGCCCTGGGCCGGCATCCGGTCGATGTAGGTGATCAAATCCACCATGTTGCTGCCGATGACCGCGATCTTGTTCATGTGTGTCATACCTTGTCTACACGCCGCTGACCGGAAACCGGAACCGTCGACGCGATATTATTTTTGTTATTTAAATAACATTTGTTGTTACTATTCAACCTCTTTTTTGTAGGGGCTTGGTGATCCACCTACAAAAACGGGCCAGACATCGCTGCCTGACCCGTTGAAAGCCCGGAATTAGAGGGGTTAGGACCGCTGGTCTATACAGACCACCGGTGGTCGCAATCGTTTGCGATGGGCAAGATATCAGCCGCACGGAGACGCCAAACACGCCGCTGTACGCTCTTGATTCTGCCGACAGGCGTAGGAGTCCGGGCAGAATCAAAAGCCAGGCGCGCTACATCAAGCAATACAGCAACACGATATTGGCCACCAGCATCGCCAGCGCCGTTGGGATCTGCGCCTTAATCACCGCGTATTTATCGGGCAACTCCAGCAACGCTGCCGGAACGATGTTGTAGTTCGCCGCCATGGGCGTCATCAGCGTGCCGCAGTAGCCGGAGAACATGCCAATGGCCGCCATCACCGCAGGGTTGGCGCCGTAGATGCCCACCAGCACCGGCACGCCGATGCCGCCGGTCATCACCGGAAACGCCGCAAAACCGTTGCCCATCACCACCGTGAACAGCGCCATCCCGAGCACGTAGACAATCACTGCCACCAGACGGAAATCCAGGTTGATGTAGGCCGTCGCCAGATGCGCCACCGCCTTGCCGACGCCCGCGTCGTTGAACACCAGCCCGAGCATCGCCAGCATCTGCGGCAGCACCAGGGCCCAACCCAGGGCCTCGGTCAGACGCCGCGATTCACGCATAGCCTGCACCGGGGTGT
>CAURWS010000257.1:0-5923 GCA_963528485.1 uncultured Pseudomonas sp.
ACTTGAAGGTGACAAGGCCCGACGCATCGTTCATCAAGGCCTCACCCTGAAGCATGCGCATGATCGGCGCAGGCAGACGGTCCTGGGCAATGGCGGATACAGCGACGGCGTCTGTAGGAGAAAGCACGGCAGCCAGTGCGAATGCGACAGGCAGCGGCACAGTCGGCAGCAACCAGTGAATGAAATAGCCGGCGCCGATGACCGTGAAGATCACCAGGCCCACCGCCAGCGTCAGAATCGGTCCGCGATAGCGCCAGAAATCTCGCTTGGGCATACGCCAGCCATCGGAGAACAACAGCGGCGGCAGGAACAGAAAGAGGAACAGCTCAGGGTCCAGCGCGACGTGCAGCCCGAGGGTCGGCCAGGCCAGTAACGCGCCTGCTGCGATCTGCACCAGTGGCAACGGCAACGGGATCACCCGGGCCAGCAATCTCGAGACACCTACCAGCGTCAACAGGATCAGGACGGTATAGGCTGTCTGCATTGCGTGTTCCCCAAACGAGCGACTTTTGGCTGTGCCGCAAGCCACCCCGGGCACTGCGTTGAAGTGCCATATTAGCGGTTTAAGCGGGTGCCTCGTCTTGATACATAGGTCTTAATCGCCCTAAAAATTCCCACTGACACGCACAAAGCATCGCCGGGCCGCACCCAAGCGGCTTGTACGTGGCATAATCCGTCACCGTTTTTTTCAACCATCCCAAAGAGGGGGCAAGCTCATGGCTGACACAACGTTGCACCTGTACGGGATAAAAGCGTGGAACACCGGACAGTCTGCTGGAATTCCCAATACCTACAGACACTTAGGTCAAAATAAGGCCGTTTTCAGACGGCTTTTTTTATGCCGTTCGAACCCAATAAAACCGGTGGCCCATGGTTGGGTTTTGGGGAAGAAAACGCCCTCAAATCAGCCCGCCAAATGAACGTCGCGGCTTGCTGGCGAAATACCGCATGCTAATTTTTCCAACCTCGAATGTAGGCACTGATCGCCGGGCCTGATCTATCATCTGATCAGTCACCCTTTCCTCGCCGAGCACGCCATGAACCAGCACGACATCACAATGCCCGCCACTGTCCAGGCGGTTATGAATCGCCTCCTGATATCGATCAGCCGCGCCAGCACCAACACTGAGGTGGACAGAGCAGGCCAGCGCGCAGATGGTTTCGTTCTGGGCATCGAGACACTGAAGGCGCTACCGCCTGCGTCCATCGAGGCGCTGTACCTGGTGGTCGAGCAGGCAGTTGAAGCCCGCGTAGGGGAAATCAGCGCGCAGGCGCCGAAGTCTGTTCAGTAACACGATGCTCGCTCGAGGATCTGCCCTTTCGTCAACGCGCCTTCCCTGAATAGGTTTATGGTCTACCCTTGCCCGAAGCCTGAGCGGTTCGAGGCCCAAGCCCGCCAGGCCGCCTACCCTCCCTTGGCGGGCTTCTATTCCCACTAATGCTTGGCCTGGGTGTTTCGGTTAGGCCGCACTCAGGAAAAGCGACTGCTCTGCCGCCCTACGCTTGGTGAGCCCTGCCATTTCCCGGCCGGCCGCCTTGTTCCAGCGCGGGAACTGAGCAGCTGCGCCAGCGATATCGCCCTTGTTCAGCAGCTTGAGAAGCGTGGACGACGCAAGGTTTGCGGCGCCCAAGTTGTAGACGAAACTCATCAGCGCATCCCACTGATTTTGGCTCACTGTGACTTTCAACAGGCGCTCAAGCTCAGGCTCAAACCGAGCCACGTCATTCCGCAGCATGCGCTCGGCCTGATCGACGGTAATCGCCATCCCCTTGGTCACGCCGCGCGTTGCGCCGTAACCGATCGTCCACGGATCAGCACCTGTTGCTGGATCTGGGTATGCCTGCAGCCGAAGGCCCTCAAACGTTTTGATCAGGTCGAAACCCTTCTGCGATGTTCGCATTCACTTTTCTCCAGGCGAAAAAAAGCCCGCACTGGGCGGGCATGGTGTCGGGAATCTGTTATGCAGTCGGCGCCGGGTCCTGCGCAGGCGTTTCCGGCACGGCCTTCGCGGTGATGGTCACCTTCGCGGAATAGCTGTTGAGCAGCTGAGCGGTGCGGATCTGGGATTGAGGAAAGGCTGCAAGCACCTCGCGTGCCTTGGCATCCGCCTCGGCCTCAGTCGCAAATTCAAGTTGGTTGTTCGGGTCGAACGAGTTGCTGCCATTGATCACGATAAAAGGCATATGAATCTCCAGTTTCAGGGTTTGATGAATCAGTTGTAGGGGAAAGGTAGAACTGTTGTTGCGATGACTAGGGCGACAGGCAGGCTGTCCACCGGCAGGCCTGCGACGGAACCCGGTACTGAATAAGCAATGCCGTTTAGTGAAACGTCAGTGGTGGCGCCCGCCGGGCCGAACATGAAACTCATCCCGCCCACCCGCCCATAGGCGCCTTCGGACATGCCTACCACCTGGGCGTTTACTCCCGTGAGGTTGTTGCTCCAGTAGCCATTGCAACCCCGTGAATAGTTCAGGAAGGCGGCATACTCGACGCCTCCAGGCAGCGCGACGTCCACGACGTAATGCGCCTGAGGATCGACAGATGCCGATTGGAATCTCACCGTCTGCCAAGCGCCGCCCGCATACGGGCCCGTATATCTTCCGTACTGGTCGGTTGCGGCCGGTCCGGGGGCTTGAACTGCATACAGGATGTTCAGCGGCACTTGGAGCGAATTAAACGAGATCGATCCGTCAGCCCTGCGAGTTTTCAGCCACGGCGGGTTACCTGCGACGTTATCGTTCATCAGGTCGAAGACGTAGGCTTTGGTGCTGGTGTCTCCCCCGCTGTAGAAGAACTTCACGGTGTTGCCGGACCGCGCTGTGCCCTGCAGGCATCCCTTCCCGACAATGAAGCAGATAGGGTTCACCGCATTGCCGACGGTGATCGAGAACATCTGATCACCGGCCCGGAACGAATCGTCATAACTGGCCCCTGAGTTTGGGTCCACGTTGGCCCCTCGCAGATATTTCCTCGGCCATGTTTCATCAGCCTGCAGATACCCGCTTTTTACAAGGCCATGGGTGATGTATTGAGTGTCGAACAGAACGCTTCCGTCAGGCTTTCTGACAATCAAACTCGCCATCAATACGCCCCGTAGAAGATTCGACAATTCGCCGAGAAATAGCCCCAGCCGTTTGTGTTGTAGGAATAGTTCCAGCTCAGGCTGTTCCCATTAAGCGCAACCGCCGGGCGCTTGCCTTTTTCGCGCTGGAGATCCACCAGGGGCACGATCTGGTAGTAGAGCTGCTTGCCCGCTGGCGGCGATGGCAGCGTTGCACTGCCATTGGCCCCATTGGTATCAACCCATCCCATGTTCTGGCTGATCCTCATCGTCATGTTGAGGATTTCCTGGCCAGCGGTATTCCTTAAAATCAAGCCAGCCATTTCACATCCTCAGCTCAAACAACACGACTCCATTCGAAACGCCGAATATGCCCTCGTTGTTCATCTGGCAATAATTCGTGCCGGAGTTATTTCGGGTGAGTACCTGACCGGCCACCATGTCCAAAGTCATGATGTCCTGACCATTCGTGGACTTCGCCGCAGACCGCAGATATTGACCAACCACAGCGTTTGCAATCGTCGCTTTCTTGATCACCGCGTCGGACATGAACACCTGGCCGTTCTCGATGATGAATGGCGACGTGACGTTGCCCGCCACGTCACGGATCACCGCAAACCGGTCAGCCGCGACAACGAACTGCGACTGGGCAATGCCAGAACTGTTGTCCAAGCCGATGCCGAAGCCTGCAACGTAGTTGACTCCATTCTGCGCGACCTGAAGCCTCACGGTGTAAGCAGCAGAAATCTTCCCGGCCGAGTCGGCAATTGTCGTGGCCTGTTGCTGAAGCTGGGCGGTATGGTTGCCCACGGTGCTTTGCAAGCCGCTGATCGACTGCCCTTGAGAGGTAATCGTGTTGCCCTGCTGGGTCACTGTCGCATTGGTGCTTGTCAAAGCAGTGGCAGTTGCGTCTGCTGTTGACTGCGCTGCCTTCGCAACAGTGATGTTCTCCATGTGCCAGTCAGTTGCGTACCAGACAGTTGTCGGGTTTGCAGAAGCCTGCTCAACCTGGAGAAACGGCCGAACAAAATAAGTGTTCGCCGGTACTACGTAGTCCCATGTCACCCGCGTCCAAGAGGTTGTCGCCGCCTGCCCGCCACCGCCAGAGCCTGTGCCCTGCACTGTAGATACATCAGAGCCGACTTGGATGTAATGATTGAACACAGCAGATCCACTGGCACATGCCACCAAAGCAGATAGCCGCCAGACTTCGCCGGGTTTTGTGGCAACGAAGGGAACTGTAGCCAACGCTGGAACATGGTCACGACTCCCCAGACGGGCAACGTATTTGAATGGACAGCTTGCAGGAACGCCGGAGGCAGTACTGGCCACAACAGTAAATGACATCTGGTTGTAAGCCGGGTCGAACGTCGGGTTTGAGACGATATTATCGCCTGCTGCGTTTGCCGCCCTGACGGACGCTGTCAGACTCGTGACCGAAGTAGCCGTACTGGTCAGAGCCCCTTCTGCTGCCGTCACCCGGTTGGTCAGGCTATCAACAGACGATGCGCTGGCCTTCGTCGCTAGGCCGTTAGTTGTGCTATTGACAGCGTTTTCAAGCGTGGTCGTTCGGTTTGCAACGCTTGTTAGCGTGGCTCCTTGCTGCGTAACAGTCGATTGAAGACCGGAAACCGCTGCGGAGGTTGCCGACTGATCGGATGCCGCCACCTGACCGTTATCTCTCCAGCCGGTTGCAACACTTCCCGCTTCGAGCTGATAGTTGTCTACCTCAACGAAACCCGCTGTAACGCTTGCTGAACCGTAGAACACCACTGCCGCTTGAAGGCCGGTTGTCGAAGACCCCGTAGTGAAGGAGACAACCAGGCGCTGCCACCCACCAGTAGCCGGCACCAGCGCGGTTTGCAGCTGCTCAGTTATAGATCCAGAATCTGTTGTCCCATTGACTTGAATCTTGATCTGTAACCCAGCTGTAGCCCTCACGTAGACTGATCCAGTAAGCACAGTGCCTGCCGCTACAAGCGTGCGCTTTACAAACTCCTGGGTCAGGCGCTGCCATACTGTTGTGCTCAGGCCTGTGGAGTCAACGCGCTGCGCCACCCCTGCGGGGTCGAGGCCTGACTTTGGCAAGCTATAAGCACGGGTTCCGCCCGCAAAATCATAAAACCATCCATCCGCGACACCTGAGACAGGGCCTGCCTTTTCAAACGAAGAGTTGTAAACCAGATTTTGCCCGCCCAGATTGCCGATGCTGTTGTTCAGCGTCGTCAGCTGACCGCTTACGCTTGTCAGGCCGGTTTCTGTTTGAGAAACGCGCCCTGTCAGAGCAGTGGTTGCCGCCGCCTGCGTTGCAATGTCGGTCGCAGAAACCTGGCCGTTATCCCGCCATCCGCTGGCCACCGACCCAAGCTCAAGTTGAGCACGATCAACATCGACAACCCCTGACGATATCGCCGAGGTTCCGTAAATCACTATGAACGGGACGCACGCCACCGCATCGGCCGGGGTGGCATAGGTCAAGGTGACTCGCTGCCAACCACCATTGCCAAGCGTGTTGGTGCCGACGCCGCGGGCAGACTCGCTACCGTCAGCGCGGAATGCGCGCCACTCCGGCCGGAATGGCATACCAGCAGGCGCCTTGACCGAAAATGAGACGGTATAGTTTGAGGAAGATTGCACAGCAGGGCGATGTGCAGCATCCAGGCCCAACAGGTAGTAGATGGAAGCCGAGAGGCCTGACAGGGAAAGCCGCTGCGCCTTCTCCCCAGGCACCAAGGAGGAATCGACAAGAGCCGGTGCTCCGGTTGCCGCCGCGTTGCTGCCCGCCACATACCAACCATCGGCGAGGCCTGCGGTAGTTCCTGACCTTTCGAATGACGGGTTGTAGACCAGATTCTGCCCAC
>CAURWS010000258.1:0-5910 GCA_963528485.1 uncultured Pseudomonas sp.
CCTGGACGGAGCCACGCAGAACCTTTTCGGCATGGCCAAGACGTTCTTCGAGCTGAGTGACAGCACACTGCGCCCGGCCATCAAAGCGAACTCCGGCACCGAACTGTCATTCGCCAAGCTGCGCAGCGGCTACAAGGTTGCTACAGCAGGCAGCCCAGGTGCTGGACGGTCCGACACCATCCAATACCTGCATGCTTCCGAAATGGCCTTCTGGCCAAACGCCAAGAAGATCATGGCTGGTCTTGGACAGACGGTGCCTTTGATCGAAGGCAGCGAGGCGATCATCGAGTCCACCGCCGACGGCATGGGCAACCTGTACCACACCTTCTGGACTAAGGCCGTCTCTGGCGAGTCCGACTACATGGCTGTCTTCATTCCATGGTTCGTTGAGCGTGGCTACCGTCGCGCCGTCCCGAAAGATTTCGAGATGAGCGAGGAAGACTACGAGTACATGGAGGCGTACGACCTCGATGAAGAGCAGATGGCATGGCGTGCAGCGAAGATCGCTACCGACTTCGCGGGAGATGAGGACTGGTTCAACCAGGAGTACCCGGCAACTCCTGATCTGGCATTCCAGAAGGTCGGTCACAAACCGCTGATTAAGACCGTGAAGATCTCTCTGGCTCGCAAGAAGCAGATCAAGCACATGCAGCGCATTGGCGCCCATGTGGTAGGTCTCGACCCGGCGCGCGGCGGGGATACATCGACGTTCATCCACCGCCAAGGTCGGGTTGCATGGGGCATCGAGCGCAATAACGTCCCGGACACCATGGCAGTGGCAGGCCAGGCCGCCCGCATGCTGATGGATGACAAGAGCATTCGCATGATGTTCATCGACATCGGCGGCTTGGGCGCGGGTATCTACGACCGCCTGGTCGAGCTGGGCTTCGGTGATCGCGTCACTGCTGTGAATTTCGGATCAGCAGCATCCGACTCCCGCAAATACGCCAACAAGCGCTGCGAGATGTGGGGCGAGATGGCTGAGTGGATTAACGACGACATCACCCCGTCGATCCCCGACGACGACCAGCTGCACGGCGACCTGACGTCTGTGGCAAAGGACAAGTACACCAGCAACGGCCAGCTCAAGCTCAAGCCCAAGGAAGACGCCAAGAAGGAGATCGGCCGCTCGCCCGACGACGGCGACGCTTTGGCCCTGACCTTCGCCGAGCCCGTTTCCGCTGACGACCAACACATTGATGACTGGAAGGCGAAGTTACTGCGCCGGAACGCTCGTAAATCTGCGATGAGTGCCTGACATGGCTGAAGCCTCCCCCAAGCAAAAAGCAACGGACAACTGGGCTCGCTACGAGTACGGGCTGAACCGTGGGCATACGAACTACGTCGAGCAGGCGCGCCTGTGCGAGAACTATTACCTGGGCGGTGGCAACCAGTGGACTGAGCTTGATCGTCAGATACTGGCGCAGGCCGGTCGCCCGGCGCTGGAATTTAACCAGATCAAGAACAAGATCAACGCCGCCGTCGGCTACCAGATCGGCAACCGCATGGATATTGGCTTTCGCCCGCGTGCAGGCGCCGCTGATGCAGAGACTGCCAGCACTCTTTCCAAGCTGGCCATGCAGATCGCAGACAACAACCAGCTTCACTTCAAGGAAACGCAGGTCTTCAGTGATGGCGTGATCCAGCAGCGCGGCTATTTCGACATTCGCATGAGCTACTCAGACACCATGCTGGGCGAGGTGCGGATCGACGTCCTTGATCCGATGGACGTGATCCCTGACCCGGATGCCAACAGCTACGACCCCGACGATTGGGCCGACGTCACCGTCACGCGCATGATGACCAAGGTTGAGATCGAGGAGCTGTACGGCACCAAGGCCAAGGATTCACTGGACGAAGAAGACCAGGCAGGTGATGTATTCATGCCTGCGGCCAACGACATCGAGCGCAGCACCTTCGGCGAGGACGACAGCCTATTCAGTGAATTTCAGGGCAGTGACGAGAAAGACGACTCGACGAAGCGCTACCGAATTGTCGACCGTCAGTTCTGGCAGATGGACCGCGCCGAGGTAATCATCACGGTCACCGGCGACATTCGGCTGGTCGAAGATGTGAACCCGAAGGCGGTAGAAGACATGGTGGCCGCCGGCGGCATCCGCCAGAAGCGCCGTGTCCGCCGCGTGCGATGGCTCATCACCACTAAGGACAAGGTACTGCACGACGATTGGTCGCCGTTCAATCACTTCACGATCGTCCCTTACTTCCCGACGTTCCGCAGAGGCAACACCCGAGGTCTCGTCGACGACGCCATCGGCCCGCAGCAGCTGCTCAACAAGTCGATGAGTCAGTTCCTTCACATCATCAACACCACGGCAAACAGCGGCTGGATTACCGTTGCCGGAACGCTGGCGAACATGGCGGATGGTGATCTTGCAGATAGAGGGGCTGAAACGGGTCTGCACCTGGTCATCAAAAAAGACACCCCTGCACTCGACCGGCCGCAGAAGATCCAGCCCAACCAGGTGCCTACAGGTTTTGACCGCATCATCGACCGCGCCTCTGCGCTGCTCGAAAGCGCGACAGGCGTAAATCAGGCCATGTCCGGCAATCAGGGTAACGAGGTTTCTGGCATTGCCATCCAGACGCGCCAGTTCGCCGCACAGCAGCAGCTTGCGGTCCCGTTGGATAACCTGGCACGCACACGCGCCATGCTCGCTCAGCGCATGCTTGAAATGATTCAGATGTACTACGACCAGCCGCGCATCCTGCGTATCACCGAGGCTGATCCGACAGGTAAGGAAACCACCACTGAGATTCCGCTGAACTGGCCGCAGGCCGACGCACGAATCCTCAACGACCTGACTATCGGCGAGTACGACGTGATCGTCACCGAGGCGCCTGCACAGATCACGTTCGAGAACAGCCAGTTCCTGCAGGCGATCGAGCTGAACGAGAAAGGTGCGAACATTCCGTGGTCCTTCATTATTGGCTACTCGAACCTGGCCAACAAGCAGGAAATCATCGACGCGATGTCGCAGCAGCCTGCCGCTCCGGTTGATCCTCGGTTGCAAGCGCAGGCTGATCTCATTGCCGCACAGACCCAGAAGGCGCAGGCGGATGCCAGCAAGGCGCAGGCCGAAGCCTCGAAGTCGGCAGCTAGCCTGGAGCTTCTGAAGGCTCAGACCGAAGACACGAAGGCAGACACCGTTGGCAAGTCGGTTACAGCCCAGTTCAGCGCGATTCAGACAGCGGCCACCATCGCGCAGACCCCGGCCACAGCCAGCCTCGCGGATGCTCTGCTCATGTCCGCCGGCTACATCGATCACGACGCCGCGCCAATCGTGCCGGAGTACAACGGCACAGTCTTGGCGGCGCCTGACCTGCCCAAGAATACAAACCCGCTCACCCCGGCAAGTCCTGCCGTGGGCCTTGATACCGGCATCGAAACCCAACGCATCGAAGGAGTACCAGCATGAGCAAGTCCGACATGGCCGTGGAAGACCAAAAATGGAAGGTTGAGCAAGACCTTCGTTCGCTGGCTGAGGCCGCAGAAATTCAGAAAGATCCGAAGCGACTCAAGGCTGCGCAGGCGCTGGCCAAAGAGAAAATGGCCGAGCTCCAGAAGATCGCCAAGTAATCACGAATACCCAGGGGGCAAACCATGAGCAAGAACAACGAAGCAGTGCAGGAAACCCAGGAAGAACTTGAAAAGCGGCTGGCTGAAGAGGCTGCGCTGAGCGGTGAGAACTTTGAGCCGACAGCTGACGATAATTCCGGCGCCACTGGTGCGGCAAAGGTCGAAGCAGGGGCTGATAAAGCATCCGGCGGCAAGGCTGACGATATCGATCCGGATGTTCTGGCCGCAATCGCCGGCGAAGACAAACCGAAGATGGTGCCTCATCAGCGTTTCCACGAGAAGAACGAAGAGGCAAAGGCGCACCGCGCCCGCGTTCTTGAGCTGGAAGAGGAGCTGGCCCGGGCAAAAGGTGCTGCGCCATCGGCGCCAAAGAAGGAAGATCCAAAGCCTGAGGCCTTCGACTTCGATGCAGCTGAAGAGCGCTATTCCGAAGCCCTGCTGGACGGCGAGAAGGATAAGGCGCGCCAGATTCGCGCCGAAATCCGCGCCCAGGAGCAGAAGGCTGCCGATGAGCGTGCCGAAGCCGCCGCCGACCGCCTCTACAAGACCAACAAGGCCGCCGATGACGCTGCCCGAACCAAGCTTGAGTTCGATCTGGAGCTGAGCAAGGCATACGCAGCTTATCCGTTCCTCAGCAACGAAAGCGCGGACGCCAATCAGGACGCTATCGACGAAACTCTGGTCTGGCACCAGCACTTCATGGCCAAAGGTAAGACAGCCGCGCAGGCCTTGGCGGCCGCAGTAGAAAAAATCGGGCCTCGTTACGCGCCAAAGGTCGCCGAAGAGACTGGTAAGCAGCCAGAGGCGCCAAAACCAGACCTCACCAAAGCGATTGCGCGCGCCGATAGGGTGCCGCCAAAGGCAGAGGGCGTGGGTGTGCGTGCCTCAACGCTGAACGTGGCAAAGATGACCGCCAAAGACATCAAAGCGCTGTCGTCTGAGGATGAGGCGAGACTGGCGGGTGATGTTGTGTAGTTGACGGGCCGATCCAGTCACATAAGTTCGTAAATGCTGCGCCATCGGGACATGGACGTCATCCAGCTATCACAGGGGATGACACTCCCGAGCAGCTCGCTCACCGAGTCACGGTGTTCCTCGCCAGCAGGGCGTAAAGCTGACCCGCTTCACACGCATCAGGAGCGTTCAAACCTGTCCTCGCAAGGGTGGCGACATACCCAGAACCACAAAGCCACCTGTATAGGAACGCCACCATGGCAGTTACCAACTTTGCGGCGCTGCAGCCGCAGCAGAAAGTCTACTGGTCCAAAAAGGTCTGGACCGAAGCCCGCGACGACATGTTCGTCAACAAATTCCTGGGTGACGGCACCTCCGCCGTGATTCAGCACATCACCGAATTGACCCAAACCGAGAAGGGCACCAAGGCACTGATGGCCATGGTTGCTGACCTCGTCGGCGACGGCGTGACCGGTGACAACTGGCGCGAAGGCAACGAGGAAGAAATGACCTCGTCCTGGCAGGAAATCAACATCGACTTGATTTCGAACCAGGTGCGCGACAAAGGCAAGCTGGCCAATCAGCAATCGGTGATCGACTTCCGCCGCATGGCAAAAGACCGCCTGGCCTTCTGGCTGGCAAACCGTGTCGACGAGCTCGCGATCCTCACTCTTTCCGGCATCGCCTACAGCTTCAACACTGACGGCAGTGCCCGTACCGGGTCGTCGTTCCCAGGTCTGGCTTTTGCCGCTGATGTGAGTGCCCCCTCGCCGAAGCGGTATCTGACCTGGGACGGCAACAACCTTATCCCTGGCGACAACTCCACCATCACTTCGGCTGGCGTGCCGAAGTACAAGATGATCGTGGACCTGATCGCTTATGCCAAGACCCACTACGTGCGTCCTGTGACCGCGAATGGCAAGAAGTACTACGTGCTGCTGGTTCAGCCGGGCACCCTTGCTGCGCTGAAGATGGACCCGCTGTGGCAGAACGGCCTGACCAACGCCGGTGTGCGTGGCGACCAGAACCCATGGTTCACCGGTGCGACCGTGACCGTGGACGGCGCAATCATCCACGAATCGAACATGGTGTTCAGCACCTCCGGCGCGCCTGCCGGTTCGAAGTGGGGCGCCGGCGGCAACGTCAATGGCACTCGCACTCTACTGCTGGGCGCTCAAGCCCTGGGCTTCGCAGACATCGAGCAGCCTGAGCGCGATCAGTGGGTCGAAAAGCTCTTCGACTACGACAGCAAGATGGGCATCTCCATCGACCGCTTCGTGGGCTTCGTCAAACCCAAATTCTACAGCACTCACGACAAGTCGGTTGAAGACTTCGGCGTGATCGCGGTGGACCACTAC
>CAURWS010000259.1:0-5908 GCA_963528485.1 uncultured Pseudomonas sp.
GCCCAGCCACGGGGCTTGCAGGTTGGATTTGCCCTGGGCGACCAGTTCGCCCAGCGAGGGGGAGCCGGCGGGCAGGCCGAAGCCCAGAAAGTCCAGCGCGGTCAGGGTGCCGATCGCGCCGGTGAGGATGAAGGGCATGAAGGTCATGGTCGAGACCATGGCGTTGGGCAGGATGTGACGGAACATGATCGCGCCGTTCTGCATGCCCAGCGCTCGCGCCGCACGCACGTATTCCAGGTTGCGGCCACGGAGGAATTCGGCGCGCACTACGTCCACCAGGCTCATCCACGAGAACAGCAGCATGATGCCCAGCAGCCACCAGAAGTTGGGCTGCACGAAGCTGGCGAGGATGATCAACAGGTACAGCACCGGCAGGCCCGACCAGATTTCCAGAAAGCGCTGGCCGACCAGATCGACCCAGCCGCCATAGAAGCCCTGCAAGGCGCCCGCAACGACCCCGATGATCGAACTGAGCACGGTCAGGGTCAGGGCGAACAGCACCGACACCCGGAAGCCGTAGATCACCCGGGCCAGCACGTCGCGGCCCTGATCGTCGGTGCCGAGCAGGTTGTCACGGGACGGCGGTGCCGGGGCCGGGACTTTCAGGTCGTAGTTGATGCTCTGGTAGCTGTAGGGGATCGGCGCCCACAGCGACCAGCCGCCTTTGGCGGCGATCAACTCCTTGATGTACGGGCTCTTGTAGTTGGCCTCCAGCGGGAATTCGCCGCCGAAGGTGGTTTCCGGGTAGCGCTGGAACACCGGGAAATACCACTGGCCGTCGTATTTGACGATCAGCGGTTTGTCATTGGCGATCAGCTCGGCGCCAAGGCTCAGCCCGAACAGGATGAGAAACAGCCACAGCGACCACCAGCCACGCTTGTTGGCCTTGAAGCGTTCAAAACGGCGTCGATTGAGAGGGGACAACGTCATATCAATGATCCCTGCGGTCGAAGTCGATACGTGGGTCAACCAGCGTGTAGGTCAGGTCGCCGATCAGTTTCACCACCAGCCCCAGCAGGGTGAAGATGAACAGGGTGCCGAACACCACCGGGTAGTCGCGGTTGATCGCGGCTTCGAAGCTCATCAGGCCCAGGCCGTCGAGGGAAAAGATCACTTCCACCAGCAAGGAGCCGGTGAAGAAAATGCCAATGAAGGCCGACGGGAAACCGGCGATCACCAGCAGCATTGCGTTACGAAACACATGACCATAAAGCACGCGACGCTGGGTCAGGCCCTTGGCCTTGGCGGTGATCACGTACTGCTTGCCGATTTCATCGAGGAAGCTGTTTTTGGTCAGCAGGGTCATGGTGGCGAAGTTGCCGATCACCAGCGCCGTGATCGGCAACACCAGGTGCCAGAAATAATCGCCGACCTTGCCCAGCCAGCTCAGCTCGTCGAAGTTGCTGGAGGTCAGGCCACGCAACGGGAACCAGTCGAAATAACTGCCCCCCGCGAACACCACGATCAGCAGGATGGCGAACAGAAACGCCGGGATCGCATAGCCGACGATGATCGCCGAACTGGTCCAGACGTCGAAGTGGCTGCCGTGTCGCGTGGCCTTGGCGATGCCCAGCGGGATCGACACCAGGTACATGATCAGCGTGCTCCACAGCCCCAGCGAGATCGACACCGGCATCTTCTCGACGATCAGGTCGATGACCTTGGCGTCGCGAAAGAAGCTGTCGCCGAAGTCCAGGCGCGCGTAGTTCTTGACCATGATCCACAGGCGTTCCGGCGCCGACTTGTCGAAGCCGTACATGTGCTCGATTTCCTTGATCAGCGCCGGGTCCAGGCCCTGGGCGCCGCGATAGTTCGAGCCCGCCACCGAAACTTCTGCGCCGCCACCGGCGATGCGGCTGGTGGCGCCTTCGAAGCCTTCGAGCTTGGCGATCATCTGTTCCACCGGGCCACCGGGGGCGGCCTGGATGATCACGAAGTTGATCAGCAGAATGCCGAACAGGGTCGGCACGATCAGCAGCAAGCGCCGCAGAATGTACGCCAGCATGTTATTGCTCCGTGTCCTTGGAAGGTGCTGCGTCGGGCGCCAAGTCCTGCGCCGGCTGCACAGGAATGGCCGGCGTCGCGTCAGGCTTGACCCACCAGGTCATGCTGCCGATGTCGTACAGCGGCGATTTTGCCGGGTGCCCCAAATGATTCCAATACGCCAGACGCCAGGTCTTGATGTGCCAGTTGGGGATCACGTAGTAGCCCCACAGCAGCGCGCGGTCCAGGGCGCGGGTGTGGTTGATCAGGCTTTGGCGCGAGTCGGCATTGATCAGCCCGCTGACCAGGGCATCGACCGCCGGGTCTTTCAGGCCGATCAGGTTGTAACTGCCCGGTTTGTCGGCGGCGGACGAATCCCAGTATTCGCGCTGTTCATTACCCGGGGAGCTGGACTGCGGGAAGCTGCCGACAATCATGTCGTAGTCCCGCGAGCGGCGGCGGGTGATGTATTGCGATACGTCGACCCGACGAATCTCCAGGTTGATGCCGATATCGGCCAGGTTGCGTTTGAACGGCAGCAGCACGCGCTCGAACTCGGTCTGCGCCAGCAGGAATTCGATGCTGACCGGCTTGCCTTCGGTGTCGACCATTTTGTCGCCGACGATTTTCCAGCCGGCTTCCTTGAGCAGGGCAAAGGCCTTGCGCTGTTGTTCGCGAATGATGCCGCTGCCATCGGTGACCGGCAGTTTGAATTCCTCGGTAAACAGCGCAGGCGGCAGCTTGTCGCGTAGCGGTTCGAGAATTTTCAGCTCGGCCTCGGAAGGCAGGCCGCGCGAGCCCATGTCGGAGTTATCGAAATAGCTTTTTGTACGTGTATAGCTGCCAAAAAAGAGCTGTTTGTTGGTCCACTCGAAATCCAGCAGCAGGCTCAGGGCATGACGCACGCGCACGTCCTGGAACATCGGTTTGCGCAGGTTGAAAATGAAGCCCTGCATGCCTTGCGGGTTGCCGTTGGGGATTTCTTCCTTGGTCAGCTTGCCTTCGCGCACCGCGGGCACGTCGTAGGCGGTGGCCCAGTTCTTCGCGGCCATTTCCTGCCAGTAGTCGAAGGCCCCGGCTTTCAGGGCTTCGAGGGCGACGGTGTTATCGCGGTAGTAGTCGGTGGACAGCTTGTCGAAGTTGTAGAAACCCTTGTTGACCGGCAGGTCCTTGCCCCAGTAATCCTTGACCCGCTCGTAGCGCACCGAGCGGCCGGCCTTGACCTCGACCACCTTGTACGGGCCGCTGCCCAGGGGGATTTCCAGGTTGCCTTTACTGAAGTCGCGAGTCGCCCACCAGTGCTTGGGCAGCACAGGCAACTGGCCGATGATCAGCGGCAGCTCGCGGTTGTCGTTGTGCTTGAACTTGAACAGCACGGTCAGCGGGTTTTCGGCGACCACCTGATCGACATCGGCGTAGTAGCTGCGATAGAGCGGCGAGCCGTCCTTGATCAGGGTGTTGAAGCTGAACACCACGTCTTCGGCGCGCACCGGATGGCCATCGTTGAACTTGGCTTCGGGGCGCAGGTAGAAACGTACCCAGCTGTTGTCCGGGGCCTTTTCGATCTTGCCTGCGATCAGGCCGTATTCGGTGAACGGCTCGTCCAGACCCTGGCGCATCAGGGTGTCGTAGATCAGGCCGATATCATCGGCGGGCACACCTTTGCTGATGAACGGATTGAGGCTGTCGAAGCCGCCAAAACCGGCGCTGCGCAGGATGCCGCCCTTGGGTGCGTCGGGGTTGACGTAGTCGAAGTGCTTGAAGTCGGCCGGGTATTTCGGCGCCTCGTTGTACAGCGTGATGGCGTGTTGCGGGGCCGCCTGGGATGCGCAGGACATCCCCAGCAAAAGAGGACCGAGCAGAAACAGGCCACCAGCCCGCGAAAGGGAGCGCAGGGCAGTCATTGGTTTTTCTCCGAAGGCTTGAGCCACCACGCACGCAGGCCCAGGGTGTAGGGCGGGGTGGTGACGAAGGCGAAGCGATTGCGGTACGCCAGACGATGGGTGTTGAGGTACCAGTTGGGAATCATGTAGTGCTGCCAGAGCAGAACGCGGTCCAGGGCCTTGGTGGTCGCGACCTGATCGTCACGGGTTTTCGCCGCCAGCAGCTGATTGAGCAGGTTGTCCACCACCGGATTGGCGACGCCCGCGTAGTTCTTGCTGCCCTTGATGTTGGCCTGGCTGGAATGGAAATACTGCCACTGCTCAAGGCCCGGGCTTAGCGTCTGGTTCAGGGTCATCAGAATCATGTCGAAATCGAACTGGTCCAGCCGCTGTTTGTATTGCGCGCGATCCACCGTGCGCAGGCGGGCATCGATGCCGATCCGCGTGAGGTCTTCGATGTAGGGCTGCAGGATTCGTTCGAGGCTCGGATTGACCAGCAGTATTTCGAAACGCAACGGCTGCCCGGCGCTGTTGGCAAGGCCGCGATCGGTGAATTTCCAGCCACCTTCCGCCAATAAATTGAGGGCGCGGCGAATGGTATCGCGAGGCACGCCGCCGCCATCGGTCTTTGACACCGCAAACGGCTGGGTGAACAGCTTGGGCGGCAATTGGGCGCGGTAGGGCGAGAGGATCAGGAATTCGCGACCGGCCGGTATGTCGCTGGCGGTGAATTCGCTGTTGGGGTAGTAGCTCACCGAGCGCCGGTAGGCGTTGTTGAACAGCGTGCGATTGGTCCACTCGAAGTTGAACATCAGCCCAAGGGCTTCGCGCACCTTGATGTCGGCGAAGGTGTTGCGCCGGGTGTTCATGAACAGGCCCTGGGTCTGGGTCGGAATCTGGTGCGCAATCTGCGCCTTGATCACCTTCCCGTCGTTGACGGCGGGGTAGTCGTAGCCGGTAAACCAGTTCTTGGCCTGGTGCTCGATGTAGATGTCGAATTCACCTGCCTTGAAGGCTTCGAAGGCGACGTCGGCGTCGCGGTAGAACTCGACTTCCACGCGATTGAAATTGTACTTGCCGCGATTGACCGGCAGGTCCTTGCCCCAGTAATCCTTGACCCGCTCGAACACCAGGCTGCGCCCCGGACGTACTTGGGTGATGCGGTACGGCCCGCTGCCCATGGGCGGCTCGAAAGTCGTGGCCTTGAAGTCGCGGTTCTTCCAGTAATGCTGCGGAAGCACGGGGAGTTCGCCCAAGCGCAAAATCAGTAATGGATTGCCGGAGCGCTTGAAAACGAAGCGGATGCGATGGCGGTTGAGGATGTCGACCCGCTGCACTTCCTGCAGGGCCGTGCGGTATTGCGGGTGTCCGTCACGCAACAGCGTTCTGTAGGAGAACGCCACATCAAACGCGGTAATCGGCTTGCCGTCGTGAAAGCGTGCTTCCGGACGCAGGTTGAACACCACCCAGCTGCGGTCCTCACTGTATTCGACGGTCTTGGCGATCAGGCCGTAGCTGGAGGTGGGTTCGTCGCCGGACGGGTCATACTGACCGGTGCCGACCATCAGCGGCTCGTTCAGCTCGCTGACGCCGTACTGGCCGAAATTGGGGGTCGAGATCGGGCTGCTGCCCTTGAAGGTGTAGGGGTTGAGGGTGTCGAACGTGCCGTTGGCCATGATTCGCAAGGTGCCAGCCTTCGGCGCCTCGGGATTGACCCAGTCGAAATGCGTGAAGCTGGCCGGATACTTGAGGACACCGAACTGTGCGTAACCATGGCTTTCGCTGATGGTCGCGGCGGCTGTCGTGCTCAAGGCCAGGCTGAATATCAGCAGCGAGAGGCGTATCAAATCGAGGTTCGATCCAGGCAGCGGTCGGTCACAGTAACAGCTTGTATGGGCTGGAAAAAGAGTGGTTATGGGTGGTGGTGTTGCGGAATTTATAAAGCAGGGGGGTCGCAAACCCGAACCCTGCATCAGCATGGTTTGCTGGCAGTTACGATTTAAGGGGCGCCACTTGTAGGAGCGCGCTTGCCCGCGATGGCG
>CAURWS010000260.1:0-5903 GCA_963528485.1 uncultured Pseudomonas sp.
CCCCAAGGGCGTGTTCAAGGACGTCGCCGACATCATGGAAGGCGCCACCGTGCCCGGCTCGCGCAGCAAGAAGCGCAAGGGCATGGCCAAGGCCGCCGAGGAGAACGCCAAGTACGAAGCCGAATTGCGCTCGCCCAGCGAGATCAACAAGCGCATCCGTCAGCTGGAAGAGAAGATGTACCAGCTCGCTCGCGACCTGGAATTCGAGGCCGCAGCGCAGATGCGCGACGAAATCGCCAAGATGCGCGAGCGGTTGCTGGCGGTTTAGCGCAATGGATCTGTTAAGAGCATGCTTTTCATCTGACAGGGTAGTGTGATGCCACGAACCACCGAACGACTGATCTTGAGAGCGCCGACCCGGGACGATCTCGAAAGCCTGTTCGCGATCTACGGCGACCCGGCGACCAACCAGTTCAACCCATCAGGCCCATTGACCCGCATCGAGCAGGCGCAGAGCTTGCTCGATGGCTGGCTGGCGCACTGGCAGGTCAAGGGTTACGGGCAATGGGCGATCGCCACCCGCGAGGCGCCGGATGAGGTGGTCGGTTTCGGCGGTATCGATGCGCGCAAGTACCTGCACGTTGAGCGGCTGAACCTGGGTTACCGCTTCGGCGTGAAGGCCTGGGGGCAGGGCTACGCCACCGAGCTCAGCCAGGCGGCGCTCGATTACGGCTTCCTTGAGCTTGAAGTGCCCGAGGTCTACGCCATCGTCAGGCCCCAGCACCACGCCTCGATCCGGGTGCTGGAGAAGGTTGGCATGCAACGCATCGACACCCTGAATGATGTGCCGGGGCAGGCGGCGAGTCTGGTTTACCGGATCACGCGGTAGGCGTTTCCGGCAGCTTGGCAATGACCTTGATCTCGAAATCAAACCCATAGAGCCAGGTCACGCCCACCGCCGTGACGGTCGGGTGTGGCGCATGACCCCAGAACTCCTGCACGACGCCCCAGATGTCCTCGAAGCGTTGCTGTGGGTCGACGATGAACACGGTCACGTCGATCACGTCGTCGAAGGTGCAGCCGGCCTCTTTCAGGATCGCGTTGAGGTTGCTGAATGCCTGTCGCACCTGTGCCTTGAGTTCAGGCTCGGGTGAGCCGTCTTCACGGCTGCCGACCTGGCCGGACACGAACAGCAGGCCATTGGATTTGATCGCAGGCGAGTAGCGGTTGATCTCGTACAGCGCCTGGCGACCCGGTGGGAAAACAACGTCACGTACAGTCATGTGCAGCCTCCGGTAGCGGGTCAACGTTGACCCGTATTCAACGATGGAGCGACTGTAAAGGGCTTGCGCGGGGCCGATAAACGAGCAACCTTGTTCAGCACTGTTTGGTAATCGCAAACAATCACGCTGATTCACGGAGCCGCGATGGACCGTTTCGATGCAATGCAGGCGTTCGTTCGGGTGGTCGAGACTGGCAGTTTCACCAAGGCCGCAAGCACGCTGCACATGAGCAAAACCAGCGTCACGCAGCTGATTCAGCACCTCGAAGCGCGCCTGCGGGTCAAGCTGCTCAACCGCACCACGCGCAAGGTCAATGTCACGGCCGACGGCGCTGCCTACTACGAGCGTGCGGTGCGGGTGCTGGCCGATGTCGATGACGCAGAGACCAGCCTGTCCAGCGCTGCCACCTTGCCTCGGGGCAGGCTGCGAATCGACGTGCCCAGCCCGTTCGCGCGGTTCATTCTGATCCCGGCGCTGCCGGCCTTTCATGCCCGCTATCCGGACATTCAGATCGATCTGGGGGTGAGTGATCGCATGGTCGACCTGATCGGCGAGAACGTCGATTGCGTGGTGCGCGGCGGCGAGCTCACCGACCAGTCGCTGATGGCGCGACGCATCGGCGATCTGCAACTAGGTGTCTACGCTGCTCCGGATTATCTGCGCACTGTCGGCACGCCGAGTCACCCCCGAGAGCTGGAAGAGCCCCATCACCGCATCGTCGGCTACCGCTGGGCGCGCACCGGCAAGCTGTTTCCCATGGTCATGCAGCGCGCGGGCGAAACCATCAAGGTGCAGAGTCGCTATGCGCTGGCGGTAGACGACGGCAACGCCTACATCAGCGCAGGCCTGGCGGGGATGGGCGTGCTCTGGCTGCCGACCTACATGGCCAACGAGTCAGTGGCCAGGGGCGAGTTGGTGCCGCTGTTCGAGGACTGGCAACTGGAGGTGATGCCGATGTTCGTGGCCTATGCGCCCAATCGGCACATCAGCTTCAAGCTGCGTGTATTCATAGACTGGGTCGTCGAGCTGATGGCGGGGCTTGCGCCGCAGATGCGTTGAGTGCCCAGAGCACTGCCTTGCTGCGCCGGCGAATTCACCTATTCATGTTTTTTTCACAAAAATTTGCCTATAGTGGCGGCCCTTGTTGGGGAGTAGCCTGCTCTAGACCCGAGGTCTTGAGCGTTCACGTCAACATTCTCGGCAGCAGCCGTGGCGTGAACATCATGCAGAGTCCTGCAGATTGGCGAGACCAACGACGTATCCATGCCTAACGTCGGGCGTGTGGTTGCGTCGTTGACTCATCGCCCGACTGGATTCATACCGTGAACCCCATTTCCCTCATCTTCCTCGCCTTGGCCATGTCCACGGACGCTTTCGCAGCGGCCATCGGCAAAGGCTCCAGCCTGCACAAACCCCGTTTCGGCGAAGCCCTGCGCACCGGTCTGATCTTTGGTGTCATCGAGGCCATCACCCCCGTGATCGGCTGGGCCATCGGCCAGGTCGCCTCGCGGTTCGTCGAGAGCTGGGACCACTGGATCGCCTTCGTGCTGCTCCTGGTGCTGGGCCTGCACATGATCTACAACGGCTTCAAGCACGACGCCGAGCAAGAAGAGAAGCCTGACCAGCACTCCTTTCTGATCCTCGCTGTCACCGCATTCGCCACCAGCATCGATGCCCTGGCCGTTGGTGTGGGCCTGGCGTTTGTCGACGTGAATATCGTGGTGGCGGCCGTGGCGATCGGCATTGCGACCACGGTCATGGTGACCATCGGCGTGATGCTGGGCCGCGTGCTGGGAACGGTGGTGGGCAAACGCGCCGAGATTGTTGGCGGCATTGTGTTGATAATGGTCGGCTCAACCATCCTCTACGAGCACCTGTCGGCAGTCTGATTCGATGAATAAAGCAGCTCAAAGCATGACCTCCACACGCACGTCACGTCGCCTCCTCCAACTGATGCTGGCGTTCTCGGTCGTGATCGTCCTCGCGGCCCTGGGCTTCTTCGCCTGGCAAAATTTCTTCCCGGTGCAGGCCAGTGATGGCTGGCGCGTTGATGTCTTGCACGAGGACGTGCCGAAAGCGGCGTCCATGGTGGTGAGCGAGGACGGCTCGCTGGTGGTCAGCCAGGAACTGCGCGACGGCAAGGGCAGCATCGTACGCATCCAGCCCAACGGCCAGCGCGAGACCGTCATCGAAGGGTTGTCCAAACCCGACGGCATGATCGCGGCACGGGGCGGCTGGGTGTTCAGCCAGGAAGTCGACGGCGCAATGGTCAACTTCTTCAAGGATGGCGAGGTCACCGGGCTGTTCAAAGGCTCGGATGTGCAGGGGCTGTGGAACGAAGGCGATGACCTCTACGCCATCGAAGACCGCAAGGACAATGGCCGCCTGCTGCGCTACCACTGGGGCGACGGCTCGCTGACCGTGCTGCGCGACGGCCTCTCGGAAACCGAATCCATTACCCGCTGCACTGATGGCCGCATGCTTTACACCGAGAAGGAAAAAGGCGTGATTCACCAGTTGACCGACGATGGCCAGGACCCTGTGGTGTTCAGCGGTTTCAACCAGCCGACCTTCCTGATGTGCGATCAGCGCGGCCTGTGGATCAGCGAGGATTCGACTCATCGCGCCCGTTTGTTGCTCGTCGACCCGCAGGGTAAACAGCACACGATCCTGTCGTTCCTCAAGGCGCCGCAGTCGATCATCCCGACCGCGCCGGGCACGTATCTGTTGGCTGAAGGCGGGCGTGACCGGATCCTTGAACTGACCCTTGATCGCTAGGATGCCCTGATCGTCGACGTCGCCCGATCAAGCCGGGTGGCGTTTATGGCAATGCAGGCAACGCAGACACCGAGCGAAGCTCCGGACCCGCGATGCCTGTCTGATTGCACTGCGTGATCAGACGCTGCCTTCGCTCTCCACCACCAGAATCCGCGCCGGGCCGATGGGGTGCGCGACATGGGCGGTGCCCACCGAGGCGTAGAACACGTCGCCGGTTTCCAGAAGGGTCGACTGCACGATGCCGTTGTCCTTGAAGTGCATCTCGACCCGGCCGTCCAGTACCGCGAAGACTTCCTGCCCGTCGTTCACGTGCCACTTGTAGGGCTGGTCGGTCCAGTGCAGGCGGGTGGTGATGCCGTTCATGTTGGCGATGTCCAGCGCGGCCCAGGGACGGTCGCCGGTGAACGCTTTGCTCCGGATGATCTTCACGGTGTTTTCCTTGGTTCAATCCAGTCGGCGGCACAGGTAGGCCTGGGTCTGGTAAGGGAAGTCAATGGTCTCGCGGCCGCGCAGGGCAGGGTGGGTCTTGATCAGGTCGCGCAGTTGCTCGGTGACGCCGGCCTTGTCGGCTTCGGGCAGCGCAGCGATGAAACTCACCGACAAGAAGCGGTTCATGATCACCGTTTCCGGGGTGCCACTGTGGCTGTAGTTGAAGCAGGTCAGCTCGGGCTGGGCGAAGCGTCGTCCGTCGAACGGCTCGCGCCACAGGCCGGTGTGAAAACGCGGGGTGTCGCCTTCATAGGGCGTGATGATGCGGGTGATCTCGGCGACCCAGTCCACCGATTCATCGCGCACGTTCCAGATCAGCCCCAGTCGGCCACCGGGCTTGAGCACACGATGAATCTCGGCCAGCGCCGCCTCGTTGGCGAACCAGTGAAAGGCCTGGGCGCAGACCAGCGCGTCGGCGGTCGCATCAGCAAGGGGCAGGGATTCGGCGGTGCCATGAAGAATGGGCGTATCGGGCAGGCTCTTGGCGAACTCCTGGCGCATAGGCTCGACCGGTTCTATCGCGGTCAGATGTTCGGTCAGCGGTGTGAGCAACCGGGTGAACTTGCCTGTGCCGGCGGCCAGGTCGACCACCGAAGTGTGTGCGTCGATGTTCAGGGTGTGCCTGAGCCAAGGGCTCAGCGCGTCCGGGTAATCCGGGCGGCCCTGGGTGTACGTGCCTGCTTGCGTCGAGAAACCCACCTGCGCTGCTTTGTGAACGACAGACATGCTCAGCATCCTCTTCGTGGAAAAGTGGCGGGTGCATTATGCGGCAAAATCGTGCATCGATCCTCTGGCGAGCGGGTTTCTGACGCATTCCCGTCTGCGATGGCTTTCAGCCGCGTGCCACCAGACGATGGGCCATGAAGCGATGGTCCGCCGAGAACAACCGACGAAACGTCAGCAGCACCGCACATACCGTGCCCAGCGCGGACCCGGCGGCGATCAGGAACATGATCATGATCTGATAGCGCACCGCGTCCACCGGGTTTTCCCCGGCCAGCACCTGGCCGGTCATCATCCCCGGCAGGCTGACGATGCCGACCACGGTCATCTGGTTGAGCGTCGGTATCATTCCCGCTCGCACCGCCTGGCGCGCGGCACCCTGCGCCGCCTCCCAGCGGGTGCCGCCCAGGGCCAGAATCATCTCGATGGTGTTGCGCCCCGACACCAGTTCCTGGGTCATGCGCTCGATGCCCAGTGACACGGCGGTCAGGGTGTTGCCCAGAATCATGCCCAGAATCGGAATCGCGTACTGCGGCTCGTACCAGGGGCGGATGCGGATGATCACGAACAAACCGATCGCGGCGATCAGCCACGAGCTGCTCCACACCGCCGCCTCGCTGTCGACCAACTGCCCGGCGTAGGTGCGCTTGCCACGCACAGCTGCATAAAATACGTCCACCAGGGTCATCT
>CAURWS010000261.1:0-5894 GCA_963528485.1 uncultured Pseudomonas sp.
GGCGTGCGCACCAGCCCGCCACAGGCGAAGGCCTCGGCGATGGCGTCTTCCAGCTCGGCAGCGTCACGCATGCCGATGCCGTCGCGAATCGAGGCGACGCTGCTCTCGCAGTCGATCACGTCCAGAATCCGCCGCTCCAGATGCGCAAGGTTGGTGTGGGGCAGCAGCCAGCGACCGTCCCTGGCGCGCCAGGGCTGGGTCATCGACACCATGTGTTTCATGGTGTCGGAGTAAGGGATGGGTTGATACACGCCCTGTTCATCGCGGCGTTGGGTCATGTCGCCGCCGTACAGAGAGGTGGCGGCGGCTGCCTTGACGTCGACGCTGACGGTCTGCCGATAGCCGTTGCGCAGCTCCCATAAATCGTTCGCCGCCACGCCCCGTGCAGCCAGTGCGGCGGCAGCGGTTTCGCCGATGCGAAACGGCGAGGTGTACAACGGGTCGGCTCCGGTGATCGTCACCTCATCATCGGAGAGGTCGGGGCCGTTGCGGATGTCCATCAGCTCTTTGAAGCCGACGCTGGAAAGTACGCTGTGCAGATCGTGTGTGCTCATCGAGATAAACCTGTGCTTTTCAACCGAATGTTTTTTGCAGGGCCGGGGCTTGCTGCTTGCTCAACAGCGAAGCCACGATGCAGAGCACGAATGCCAGAGGCACCGTGATCAATGCCGGCGGATCGAGGGTGATGACGGGGCTCGCAAAACCCAGCGCCTTGACCCAGACCGATGGGCCGAGAACGGTAAGCACCAGAGAGGACACCAAACCGACACTGCCGCCCCACACCGCGCCGCGCGCCGTCAGGCGATCCCAGTACATGGCCAGGATCAGCACCGGAAAGGTCGATGAACAGGAAATCGAAAACGCCAGGCTGATCATGTAGGCGATGTTCTGGTTCTTGAACACCAGCCCCAGCACGATGGCGATGGCGCCCAAGGTCAGGACCGCGACCTTCATGATGCGCATTTCATGCTTTTCGCTGTCGCGATGCTTCGGTGCCAGCGCGCCGTACACGTCGTGACTGATGGCCGAAGCGCCGGAAATGGTCAGGCCGGCAACCACCGCGAGAATCGTTGCGAAGGCGACGGCCGAAAGGAAGCCAAACAGCGGCTCGCCACCCAGCACCTGAGCCAGGTGCAATGCCGCCGTGTTGCCGCCACCGACCAGATTGCCAGCCGCATCGAGGAAGCTGCCATCCTGTCGCAGCAGGTACAGGGCGCCAAACCCGAGAATGAAGATCATGGCGTAGAACGCGTTCATGACCACCGTCGCCCACAGCACCGACGTGCGTGCCGCTCTGGCATCACGGACCGTGAAGAAGCGCATCAGGACGTGGGGCAGACCGGCCGTCCCGAGCATCAGAGCGATGCCGAGGGAAATCCCCGATGCAGGGTTGCTGGGCAGGCTGTTCGGCGCGAGTATGCCGAGGCCCTTGGGGTGCACGCCCACAGCGTCCACCAGCAATTGATGGAAGCTGAAGCCCACGCTGCGCAGTACCAGAAAACTCATGAGCAGGCAGGTCGAAATCATCAACACGGCTTTGATGATTTGCACCCAAGTGGTCGCCATCATGCCGCCGAATGCGACATAGAACACCATCAATATCCCGACCAGAACAATCGCATAAAGATAATCAATGCCGAACAGCAACTGGATTAACTGGCCTGCGCCGACCATCTGCGCAACTAAATAGAACAACACAATACTTAATGACGCGGACGCAGAGAATACGCGGATGGACTTTCCTTCCAGTCGCGAACACACCACGTCGACAAATGTATATTTACCCAGTCGACGCATCTTGCCCGCCATCAGAAAGACCACGACCGGTAAACCGGTTGTATAACCGATCGCATAGACCAATCCGTCAAACCCGGAATTGAACACCAGCGCAGTCAAACCCAATAGAGCGCCTGCGGACATGGCATCGCCAGCGATGGCCAGGCCATTCTGGAAGCCGGAAATCTGGCCGCCTGCGTTGTAGAAGTCGCTGGCGCTCTTGGTGCGTCTCGCGGCCCAGTAGGTAATACCGAGAGTCAGCGCGATGACCGCCAGAAAGCAGGTGATCGAAATGCTCGACACGCCCGTGTTGCCTGGCGCTTGGGCCAGCGCGGGCAGTGGCAATGCTGCGATCAGCAGATGAAGGCGTTTATTAAGCATCGCGGTTCTCCTGGCGATTGGTGAGTTGCACATACAGGATCGTGAGCGCGGTGCCGCAGCCAATCACCAACAGCCCGAACAGGAGGGGCGCCGGGATGCCGTTGTCCAGCGTCAACGGGGTGGGATAGGTGTGAAACGCACAATAAAGAACGAACGTGAAAAACACCGATATCTGAATACCTGCCAGGCAAATACCCAACTTCAGGTTTTCAGTGTCTGGCGTATGAGTTATAGCGTGTTTTGACAGTGCCGCCTCCGCAAATGAAATGGTCTCTGGTGTCAGAAGACTGTTTTACATGAAGGAACAAGTGCAGGTGTTGCGCCAAAGAGGCCAGCGCGCAGTGCTGGCGATAGCAGGTATCGGTGGTTGTGATAACGGCGTCTGGAATCAACTTGAAGTGCAAGTTTATTGCGGGGTGCAACTATAAACGAGTCTCTTCGCTCGTGTTGTGCAAGTCTTGTGTTCGCACCAATAGATGGCAACTTGCACCAAAACAATCCGCCCTTGATGTTTTATCGCTCAGGCACTCCCGTAACAAGGGCGACACGGGTTGGCGTAGCCGTTGCATAAGGATGAGATACCACTAGAGGACTTCACGATGGATTCTGCCGACCTTCAGTTTTTTGCAACCGTTGCCAGGGTGGGCAGTATTTCCAAAGCGGCCGTTCGGCTGGACACGGTGCAGTCCAACGTCACGCAGCGCATCCGGCGCCTCGAAGCCGAGCTGGGTATTCCACTGTTCCATCGCCACGGCAGAGGCGTGAGCCTGACGCCCGCCGGTGTGCAGTTGCTACCTTACGCCAATCAGATCGATCAGATGCTCGACGAGGCGCGCCGGGTCATCCTCGATGACGCCACGCCTACCGGGCAACTGCGCATTGGCTCGATGGAGACGACTGCGGCGTTCCGCTTGCCACCGTTGCTGGTGGATTACAGCGGGCATTTCCCGGCGGTGGACCTTTCTCTTGATACAGGAACGACCCGCAGTCTGATCGACGATGTGCTTGAGCGGCGTATGGACGTGGCTTTTGTCGCGGGCCCCGTGGAGCACGAAGAGCTGATCGCTGAAGCGGTGCTGACCGAAGAACTGGTGATCGTTACCGCGCCTTGGGTACGGCGTGTAGAGGACCGGCCTGCGTGGCTGCCGAGCACCGCCACCGTGAAGATCGCCATCTTCCGCAACGGCTGTGCGTATCGGGAGCGGCTCGAAGCGCAATTGATCCAGAACGGCGTCCATGCCATTCAACGCATGGAGCTGGGCACCCTCGATGGCATCCTGGGGTGTGTGCAGGCGGGGCTGGCGATCACCCTGCTTCCGGTGGCCATCGTCGAAACCCTGGTTCAGGCGGGGAAGGTGGCGGTACACCGGCTCAAGAGCAATCAGGGGCTGGTCGATACCGTGCTGATTCGACGACGAGACGCGTATGTCACCACTGCGCTATCCAGTTTCATGGCAAAAGCCAGGGAGCATTCAGCGCCCGTCGCGACCGCGTCTCGTCCTCTGCACTGAGCCGCTCAGACCTTGACAGATCAGGCCTGCTCGATCGCCTCGGCCACGCCCTGATCCTCACCCAGGAAGCCACCGCTCTGGTGTTGCCAGAGTCGTGCGTAGGTGCCGTTCTTTTCCAGCAACTCGCTGTGGGTGCCCTGTTCGATGATGCGGCCGTTGTCCATGACGATCAGCCGATCCATGGCGGCGATCGTGGACAGCCGGTGGGCAATGGCGATGACGGTCTTGCCCTGCATCATGTCATCGAGGCTTTCCTGGATCGCCACTTCAACTTCTGAATCCAGCGCGCTGGTGGCTTCGTCCAGCAGGAGGATCGGCGCGTTCTTGAGCATCACCCGGGCAATTGCCACCCGTTGACGCTGCCCGCCTGACAGCTTGATGCCGCGCTCGCCGACCAGGGTGTCGTAGCCGACGTGGCCTTGCTTGTCGCTGAGCTGGCGAATGAAATCATCGGCCTGGGCGCTGACCGCGGCGCTGCGGATTTGCTCATCGGTGGCGTCGGGGCGGCCGTAGGCAATGTTGTCTCGAATTGAGCGGTGCAGCAGGGAGGTGTCCTGCGTGACCATGCCGATGGCGCTGCGCAGACTGTCCTGGGTCACCTTGGCGATGTTCTGCCCGTCGATGCGGATCTCGCCGCTGTCGACGTCATAGAAGCGCAGCAGCAGATTGATGAGTGTGGATTTACCAGCGCCGGAACGACCCACCAGGCCGATCTTCTCGCCAGCGCGGATAGACAAGCTCAGGCTGTCGAGCACCTGACGCTCGCCACCATAATTGAAGTTCACGTTGTCGAAGGTCACCGCGCCGCCGGAAGTCACCAGCACGGCTGCTTCCGGGGCATCCTGCACCTTGGCGCCTTTGGTCAACGTTTCCATGCCGTCCTGCACGGTGCCGATGTTCTCGAACAGCGAGGTCATCTGCCACATGATCCAGTGGGACATACCATTGATACGCAGTGCCATCGCAGTAATCGCCGCCACTGCGCCAGCGCCGACCTGATCCTGATGCCACAGCCACAGCGCATAACCGCCTGCGGCCATGATCAAGGCAACCACCAGGGCCTGATTGACGATCTCGAACTGGCTCACCAGACGCATCTGGCGAAAGCCGGTCTGCTTGAAGTCTTCCATCGCCGCGCGAGCAAAGTGCGCTTCGCGTTTGGAGTGGGAGAACAGCTTCACGGTGGTGATGTTGGTGTAGGCGTCCGAGATGCGCCCGGTCATCGAGGAGCGCGCGTTGGCCTGTTCCTGTCCGACTTTCCCCAAGCGCGGCACGAAGTACCACATGGCCAGGCCAAACAAGACGATCCAGGCAATAAAAGGCAGCACCAGCTTCAGGGCAAAGCCACCGGCCAGGGCGATGATCGCAATGAAGTACACGCCGATCCCTGGCGCAATTTCGATCACCGTGAACAGCACCTCACGCACCGCAAGTGCGGTTTGCATCACCTTGGTGGTGACTCGGCCGGAGAATTCATCTGAAAAGAACGACAGGCTTTGTCGCAGCATCAGGCGGTGGAAGTCCCAGCGCAGGCGCAACGGCAGGTTGATCGCCAGCACTTGGTGCTGAACCATGGTGCGCAGCGCGACCAGGCCGATGCTGGTGAGCAGCACAATGGCGATCCCCCACAACACCCGGCTTTCTTGTGCGGCGGCTTCGCCCCCTGCTTTCCAGGTCGAAAGCAGGTCCACGACCTCGCCCAGGAAGGAAAACAGCCAAGCTTCGTAAATCGATACGCCGGCGCTGAGCAGGGCCAACGCCAGAACGTAACCGCGAGCACCCCGGGTGCAGGCCCAAAGGAAACGCCCCAGCCCGTCGGGGGGCGGCGGCACCTCATCAGGAGGGAAGGGGTCGAGCCATCGTTCAAATACGCGAAGCATGGGGTTCACCTAAACAATCAATATAAGGGGATTCTGCCATCGAACGATGGCTTTGAGGACTTTGCGGTTAGGCAGGCGTTTTCTTCATCTATATAGATATCGCGGTCACGACTGGCGAAGTAGCGCAGCTATATAAGCAGGGACAGTACAAGTGGCTGAATTGCTGAAAGAAGTTTCAAACTTTTTTGGCTTGCGTGCTTGACGGGTATTTGAATACCTGTAGAATTCGCCTCCCGCTGACGTGAGATGAGGCATCGAACGAAGCGCAAGTGGTTGAAGTTGATCAAGAATTTTTGAAAACTTCTGAAAATAACCGCTTGACAAGATGAGACGCTGCTGTAGAATG
>CAURWS010000262.1:0-5890 GCA_963528485.1 uncultured Pseudomonas sp.
GTCGTGCCCATGCTAAATCGCTTCGCACCCCTCGTGCCTCTCGCACTCGTGACCCTGTTGTTCGGCTGCGCGGCCCAGATGCCAGCGTCGCAACAGCAGTCGCAGAATCCACACATCAAGGACTCTGCCACCGCGCAATCGGCCAGCCACTCCGGCTATTCTTCGTCCGTTCTGGACGATGAAATCGCGACCGAAGACGAATTGGCCCAGTTCTCCGACAACAAGCCTTATCAGTTGCCGGTATTGGCTGACAGTATTCTGGAACGTGGCAAATCCCTGATCGGTACCCGCTACCGTTTCGGCGGCACCTCGACCACTTCCGGTTTCGATTGCAGCGGTTTCATCGGTTACCTGTTCCGTGAAGAAGCCGGCATGAGCCTGCCGCGATCTTCCCGCGAAATGATCAACATCGATGCCCCACTGGTCAAACGCAACGACCTTAAGCCAGGCGATCTGCTGTTCTTCAGCACCGCGGGCCGCGGTCGCGTGAGCCATGCTGGCATCTACCTGGGTGATGACCAGTTCATCCACTCCAGCAGCCGTCGCAGTGGCGGTGTGCGCGTCGACAGCCTCGATGATGCCTACTGGGCCCGTACGTTCATCGAAGCCAAGCGCGCTTTGGCCATGGCACCTTCCAAGGTTCCAGAAACCACGACTGCGATGACCTCGACTACAATCAAGCGCCAACACCGTTAATTACGGACTGCGCAATAGGGGGAATCCCTGATTGCGCTTAGATCCGGCTCCCGGCAGAGTAAGCCGCATCCTAGGAAGGTTGTTGTGTTTATGTCGTTTACGGTTCGCCTGGCTGTTGCTTCACTGGCTGTATTGCTGGCCGCTTGTTCCAGCAATCCACCGCCATCCCCGCCCAAGGTCGTTTCCAGGCCTGTGGTTTCCGCTCCTTCCCAATTTTCCTCCCCGGTCGCTGATGACGTGCTGTTGCGCGCTATCGGGCTGGTCGGCACGCCTTATCGGTGGGGCGGCAACACGCCGGATTCGGGTTTCGATTGCAGTGGTCTGATCGGTTACGTGTACCGCGATGCTGCGGGCATCACGCTGCCGCGTTCGACCCGCGAGATGATCACCCTGCGTGGCCCGAACATCGACCGCAGTCAGCTGCAAACCGGTGATCTGGTGTTTTTTGCCACCAGCGGCGGTTCGAACGTCAGCCATGCCGGGATCTACGTGGGCGAGGGCCGTTTCGTCCATGCGCCTGCCACGGGCGGCACGGTCAAGCTCGACAGCCTCGACAAGCCGTATTGGCAGAAGGCCTGGTTGAACGCCAAACGGGTGATTCAGCCGTCGAATCTGGCGCGCAGTAACTGATCATTCCCCTCTGATTTGCTGCGTTACTGTTGCGCAGCAAACACCTGAGTCACCCTCCTCGCGATAACCTTGCGCATGCAGCACGCTTGCACGTGATGGTGTGCTTCGGCCGGAGGCATATTCGATCGGATCGCGCCTCTCCATTGCGTCGCTTCGATTGACGCTCGCAAGTCAACCCTCTAACCTTCGCCGATTGTTTCAGGTGCCCGCAGAAAAGGGTGAAACAGGGAAGCCGGTGCGAACGCTTTGCGATCCATCCCGGCACTGCCTCCGCAACGGTAAATGAGCCAAGGTCCCGCACACTGCCACTGTGTTCGATGAACATGGGAAGGCGCGTGGCTTTTCATGAGTCCGGAGACCGGCCTGATCCATCCAACAGCATCACGGAGGGCGATGCTCTGCGCAGGCTCGGCGTTGTCCGGTGCCTGCTGCCAGTCTTTGCCTGCGTCCTCCGTTTGCCACACCTGCCCTCAAGCGGAGAGCCCGGATGAGCGAATCCCCCGAACGTGACGAACGCCACCTGGCGCGCATGCTGCGCAAAAAGGCGGTGATGGACGAGCGCATTGCCAGCGCCCCCAACGAATGCGGCCTGTTGCTGGTGCTGACCGGCAACGGCAAAGGCAAGAGTAGCTCCGCGTTCGGCATGCTCGCCCGGGCCATGGGCCACGGCATGCAATGCGGTGTGGTGCAGTTCATCAAGGGCCGCAATGCCACCGGGGAAGAGCTGTTCTTCCGCCGCTTCCCGGAGCAGGTGCGCTATCACGTAATGGGCGAAGGCTTCACCTGGGAAACCCAGGACCGCCAGCGCGATATCGCCGCCGCCGAAGCCGCCTGGGTCGTGACTCAGGAGCTGCTGCGTGATCCCGAGATTGGCCTGGTCGTTCTCGATGAACTGAACATCGCCCTCAAACACGGCTACCTCGACCTTGAGCAGGTGCTCAGCGATCTGCAGGCGCGTCCGCCCATGCAGCACGTGGTCGTCACGGGTCGTGGCGCCAAGCAGGAATTGATCGACTTCTCCGACACCGTCTCCGAGATCGGCGTGGTCAAGCATGCGTTTCAGGCCGGTATCAAGGCGCAAAAGGGCATCGAGCTGTGAGCTGCACGTATGAATGAAGCTGCTCGCCACTGTCCTGCGGTATTGATCGCCGCACCCGCTTCCGGTCAGGGCAAAACCACGGTGACTGCCGCGCTGGCGCGCCTGCATCGCAATCAGGGGCGCAAGGTGCGTGTGTTCAAATGCGGGCCGGATTTTCTCGATCCGATGATTCTTGAGCGGGCCAGCGGCAACCCGGTGTACCAGCTGGACATGTGGATGGTCGGCGAAGCCGAAAGCCGGCGTCTGTTGTGGGAAGCCGCCGCCGCGGCGGATCTGATTCTGATTGAAGGGGTGATGGGCCTGTTCGACGGCACGCCGTCCAGCGCCGATCTGGCGCGGCGTTTCGGTGTGCCGGTGCTGGGCGTGATCGACGGCACCGCCATGGCGCAGACCTTTGGTGCGCTGGCGTTGGGGCTTGCGCGTTATCAGCCTGACCTGCCCTTTGCAGGCGTGCTGGCCAACCGGGTCGGCACCGTGCGTCACGCGCAATTGCTTGAAGGCAGCCTGACCGAAGGCCTGCGCTGGTATGGCGCGTTGTCGCGGGAAACCGGCATCGAGCTGCCGAGTCGTCACCTGGGCCTGGTTCAGGCCAGCGAACTGAATGATCTGGACGTGCGTCTGGACGCTGCCGCCGGCGCGCTGGCCAGCACCTGCGATGCGACGTTGCCGCCTGCCGTGGCCTTCCAGGCCCCCGATGTGGTGCCTGCCGAACCGTTGCTGGCAGGTGTGCGCATCGCCATCGCGCGTGACGAAGCCTTTGCGTTCACCTATGGCGCAAGCCTCGATCTGCTGCGGGCGATGGGCGCTGAGTTGCTGTTCTTCTCGCCGATCCGCGACAAGCAGCTGCCCGAAGCGGACAGTCTTTACCTGCCCGGCGGCTACCCCGAATTGCATCACGTGGCGCTGGGGCAGAATCATTCGATGCTTCAGGCCATCCGCGCGCACCACCGCGCAGGCAAACCCTTGCTGGCCGAGTGCGGCGGCATGCTTTATCTGCTCAATGCCCTGACCGATGTCGACGGTCAGCGCGCCGAACTGGTGGGCCTGCTCGATGGCGAAGCCGTCATGCAGAAACGCCTCGCGGCGCTGGCCCTGCAATCGGTTGAACTGCCTGAGGGCACGCTGCGCGGCCACACCTATCATCATTCGCTGACCAGCACCGAACTGACTCCGATCGCCCGCGGCCTCAGCCCCAACGGCGGGCGCGGCGCCGAAGCGGTGTATCGCGAGGGGCGGATGACCGCGTCGTACGTGCACTTCTATTTCCCCTCCAACCCACAGGCGATGGCGGCGCTGTTCTTGCCATGACTGACCACGGCTTCAGCGATGCCGAGCGCGCTGCGGTTTACCGGGCCATTGCCGAGCGCCGGGACATGCGCCATTTCAGCGGCGGCTCGGTTGCGCCGCAGCTGCTGGCGCGTCTGCTGGAAGCGGCGCATCAGGCCCCGAGCGTCGGGCTGATGCAGCCCTGGCGCTTCATTCGCATCAGCGACCGGCAGTTGCGCGGGCAGATTCAGGCGCAGGTCGAGGAGGAGCGAATTCGCACCGCCGAGGCCCTGGGCGAGCGCTCCGATAACTTCATGAAGCTCAAGGTCGAAGGCATCAACGATTGCGCCGAAGTACTGGTCGCCGCCTTGATGGATGACCGCGAGAAGCACATTTTCGGTCGCCGCACGTTGCCGGAAATGGACATGGCGTCGCTGTCCTGCGCCATCCAGAATATGTGGCTCGCCGCCCGCGCCGAGGGCTTGGGCATGGGCTGGGTGTCGCTGTTCGACCCGCAGGCGCTGGCCGATCTGCTGCAGATGCCAAGCGGTTCGAAACCCCTGGCTATTCTGTGCCTGGGGCCGGTCAAGGAATTCTATCCGGCGCCGATGCTGCTACTGGAAGGCTGGGCGCAGGCGCGTCCGCTGCGAGAGCTGCTGTTCGAAAATACATGGGGAGTGAGTTCATGAGTGTGGCGTTGTTGAGCGTCGCCGGGGTTGCGCTGGATGCGCTGCTTGGCGAGCCAAAACGAAACCACCCGCTGGTGACGTTCGGCCGATATGCCGAGCGCATCGAGCAACGTTTCAATGCTGCCGGTCGCGGCTGGCGTAGCCATGGCGTCACCGCCTGGTTCATCGCGGTGGTGCCGCTGACCCTGCTGGTGACACTGTTCAGTTGGCTGCCTTACATCGGCTGGCTGGTGGAAGTGGCTGCGCTGTATTGCGCGCTGGGCCTGCGCAGCCTGGGCGAGCATGTGGAACCTGTGGCGCAGGCGTTGCGCAGCGACGATCTGCAAGAAGCGCGGCGTCGCGTGGGCTATCTGGTCAGCCGCCAGACGGCTGAGCTGGACGCCACCGAGGTCGCTCGCGCGGCCACCGAATCGGTTCTGGAAAATGGCAGCGACGCGGTGTTCGCGGCGATCTTCTGGTTCGCCGTACTCGGTGCGCCGGGCGTTGTGCTGTATCGACTGAGCAATACGCTGGACGCCATGTGGGGTTATCGCAACGAGCGCTTTGAACGTTTCGGCTGGGCCGCCGCGAAAATCGACGACCTGCTCAACTACATTCCTGCGCGTTTGGTGGCATTGACCTACGCGCTGCTGGGCAAAACGCGACTCGCCTTGCGCTGCTGGCGTACACAGGCGCCGAAGTGGGACAGCCCCAACGCGGGCCCGGTGATGGCCGCTGGCGCAGGCGCGCTGGGGGTCGAGCTGGGTGGCGCGGCGATTTATCACGGCGAGTTGCATCAGCGCCCGCAACTGGGCGAAGGCGTTCCTGCCGATGCCCATTCAATCGATCGTGGTTGGCAACTGGTGCAGCGCGGGGTCTGGCTGTGGTTGCTGATTTTGTGTCTGGGGACTGAATTCTATGCTTGAGCACGGCGGGCGGTTGCGGGGCGCGGTAGCGAAGTACGGCATCGACGAGGCCGACTGGCTCGACCTGTCCAGCGGCATCTCGCCCTGGTCGTGGCCGATCCCGCCGATTCCCGAGGCCGCCTGGGCGCGCCTGCCGGAAACCGAAGACGGCCTGGAAAACGCTGCTCGCCTGTATTACGGCGCGCCGGACCTGTTGCCGGTGGCCGGCTCGCAAGCGGCGATTCAGGCGCTGCCGCGTTTGCGCCAATCAGGCAGGGTCGGCGTGTTGTCGCCCTGTTATGCCGAGCACGCCGAGGCCTGGCGCAGTAACGGGTTTCTCGTGCGCGAAGTGCTGGAGCATGAAGTCGACCGTTTCATCGATGCCCTCGACGTGCTGGTGGTGGTCAACCCAAACAACCCCACGGGCCTGAGCCTTGCGCCTGCGCGCTTGCTCGAGTGGCACGCCCGCCTGGCCCAACGCGGCGGCTGGCTGGTGGTGGACGAGGCGTTCATGGACAACACCCCGCACCTGAGCCTGGCGGCTGAAACCCAGCGTCCCGGCCTGATCGTGTTGCGCTCGTTTGGCAAGTTCTTTGGTCTTGCAGGGGTTCGCTTGGGCTTCGTAC
>CAURWS010000263.1:0-5884 GCA_963528485.1 uncultured Pseudomonas sp.
GTCAAACAGCGTGCGCAGCAGGGCGTTGTCGCGGTGCATGGCGAAGGAAATCCCGGTCGAGGGCAACAGGCTGTCGAACTTGATCTGCAGATTGAGGAAAGGACGCAATGCGTTGTAGGAGCGCACGATGATTTCGTTGCCGATGAACGCATCGACGTCACCGTGTGCCAGCGCCTCCATCGCACTGTGCAGCGTCGGCGCCAGGACGATTTCGCTGTCGGGGTAAGCACGATGCACGGCCCCTGCGTCAGCGTAGCCATCGAGCAGGGCAACCCGCTTGCCTTCAAGGGAGGACGAAAGGCTGAGGTCTGTTCCGCGTCCCACCACGACGGCCCGGTCAGGCAGGTAGTCGCGAGTGAACGCGAGCCCACTGATGCCCCGTTCATAGCCGTTGGCGTTGGTCAGAAGATCGATCTCACCAGTCTGCAAGGCCGCGACCGCCTGTTCGCGTTTGGCAAACCCCAGCACCCTCACAGGGGTTGCCAGTTTGGCAGCGACGATGCTCAGGTAATCGGCGCTGATGCCCTGATAGCGGTTGCGATCACTGGTGATGTCGATGGGTTCGTAGTCGGCGATGGCAATGCCGACCCGAAGCACGTTGCGGTCGTCCAGCCATTGCCGCTCGTGGGGTTCAAGCGTTAGTGCCTGTTGGTTCAGAAAAGGAGGAGCCAGAACGAAAGGCAATCGTTCCGCGCCGTGAGTGGCCTGACTCCAGAGGTACGTGAGCAGCAACAGCGTCCACAAAATGCGCCTGAAAACGTTGGGCTGGACGGGCATTCCTTGCGTGTCCATGTTCATGTGTTCTACCGCCGATGTGTTGTTTGCGAAGAGCGAAAACTGTCGCAAGTGTGGCATGCAGAAACGAGAAGGCCCGCTGGGGAGCGGGCCTTAAGTTGTTACACAGCAATACGATCAGAGCGGCTTGCCACGGTTGCCGTGCTGGCTGACGAAGGCCTGCATGGCTTTCAGGTCATTCGGCAGGACAGTGCAGCGCTCGTCACGCTCGAACAAATCAGACAAATGTGCAGGCAGTTCGAGTGCTTTTCCTACACCGGCTTTCTGCACGGCTTCCGGGAATTTGACCGGATGCGCGGTACCCAGGATCACCATCGGGGTGTCCAGGCTGCGGCGGCAGTCGCGCGCGGCCTTGACGCCAATGGCGGTGTGAGGATCGAGCAGCTCGCCGGTACTGGCGAACACTTCAGCGATGGTCTCGCAGGTCTGCTCGTCGCTGACAGCCAAGGAGTCGAACAGCTTGCGGGTTTCGGTCCAGCGGTCTTCTTCGACACTGAAACCGCCACCCTTCCTGAAGCTGTCCATCAACTCGGCGATCGCGGCGCCGTTGCGGCCGTGCATGTCGAACAGCAAACGTTCGAAGTTCGACGACACCATGATGTCCATGGACGGCGACAGCGTGGCATGCAGAGTTTCCTTGACGTACTGATTGCCGCTCATGAAACGGTGCAGGATGTCGTTGCGGTTGGTGGCGACGATCAGTTGGCTGATCGGCAGGCCCATGTTGCGCGCCAGGTAACCGGCGAAGATGTCGCCGAAGTTGCCGGTCGGCACCGAGAACGCCACCGAGCGCGCAGGACCACCCAGTTGCAGGGCTGCGTGGAAGTAGTAAACGATCTGGGCCATGATCCGCGCCCAGTTGATCGAGTTCACCGCCACCAGACGCGTGCCTTTGAGGAAGCTCTGGTCAGCGAAGCTGTTCTTGACCATTTCCTGGCAGTCGTCGAAGTTGCCTTCGATGGCAATGTTGTGGATGTTGTCGCCGAAGATGGTGGTCATCTGGCGGCGCTGAACGTCCGAGACACGGTTGTTCGGGTGCAGGATGAAGATGTCGACGTTGTCGCAACGACGGCAGCCTTCGATGGCCGCAGAACCGGTGTCACCGGAAGTAGCGCCGATGATCACCACACGCTCGCCGCGTTTTTCCAGGACGTAATCCAGCAGACGACCCAGCAGTTGCAGGGCAAAGTCCTTGAACGCCAGGGTCGGGCCGTGGAACAGCTCCATGACCCATTCGTTGCCGTTCAGCTGACGCAGCGGCGCGACCGCACTGTGGGCGAACACGCCGTAAGTTTCTTCGAGGATCTTCTTGAAATCGGCATCGGGAATGCTGCCGGTGACGAACGGGCGCATGACCCGGAACGCCAGCTCGTGGTACGGCAGGCCCGCCCAGGACGCGATTTCTTCCTGGGTGAAACGTGGCAGGTTTTCAGGAACGTACAGACCGCCATCACTGGCCAGGCCAGCGAGCAGGACGTCTTCGAAATTCAGGGCCGGTGCCTGGCCGCGAGTACTGATGTAGCGCATAAACAAACCTTCGGTTTGAGCGGCAAGCTTGAAGCTGCACGCTACAAGTAGAAGCCATTGAGCGTCGACTTGCAGCTTGCGGTCTGAAGCTCACCGCGAAGTGGTTCTGTTTTTTCTTGCAGCTTGTAGCTTAACGCTTGCCGCTGCTGTCAGTTCAGATGTTCGACGCGAATGCGGACAACCGGGCCCGCGACGCCTTCCAGCGCCTCCAGGGCCTGAATGGCATCGTTGATGCGCTGCTCGACCACGCGGTGGGTCAGCAGGATCATCGGGACCAGGCCATCCTGTTCTTCGGCTTCCTTCTGCATGATCGACTCGATGTTGATCCCGCGCTCGGAGAGGATACTCGCCACCTGCGCCAGAACACCCGGATGGTCCTTGGCCTGGATCCGCAGGTAGTAGGCGCTTTCGCAATCCTGAATCGGCAGGATCGGATGGGCCGACAGCGAATCAGGCTGAAACGCCAGATGCGGTACGCGGTTTTCCGGGTCGGTGGTCAGCGCGCGAACGACGTCGACCAGGTCGGCCACCACGGACGAAGCGGTAGGCTCCATGCCCGCGCCCGCGCCGTAGAACAGTGTGGAACCGGCAGCATCTCCGTTGACCATCACCGCGTTCATCACGCCGTTGACGTTGGCGATCAGACGATCGGCCGGGATCAGCGTCGGGTGCACACGCAACTCGATACCGGCCGCAGTGCTGCGCGCCACGCCCAGGTGCTTGATGCGATAGCCCAGCGCTTCGGCGTAATTGACGTCAGCGGTGGTCAGTTGGGTGATGCCTTCGGTGTAGGCCTTGTCGAACTGCAACGGAATACCGAATGCGATCGACGCCAGGATGGTCAGCTTGTGGGCCGCATCGATGCCTTCGACGTCGAAGGTCGGATCGGCTTCGGCGTAACCCAGCGCCTGTGCTTCGGCCAGCACGTCCGGGAACGTACGGCCCTTTTCACGCATCTCGGTGAGAATGAAGTTGCCGGTGCCGTTGATGATGCCCGCGACCCAGTTGATGCGGTTGGCTGACAGGCCTTCGCGAATCGCCTTAATGACCGGAATGCCCCCCGCCACGGCGGCTTCGAAGGCGACGATGACGCCCTTCTCGCGAGCCTTGGCGAAGATTTCGTTACCGTGAACAGCGATCAGCGCCTTGTTGGCGGTGACGACGTGCTTGCCATGATCGATGGCCTTGAGCACCAGTTCGCGCGCGACGGTGTAGCCGCCGATGAGCTCGATGACGATGTCGATTTCAGGGTTGATGGCCACCTCGAAAACATCAGAGGTGGTCGGGGTACCGGTAATCTGGCAATTGGGGTTTGGCGTACGCACGGCAATTTGCGCCACTTCGATTCCACGCCCGGCACGGCGGGCAATTTCCTCGGCGTTACGCTTAAGCACATTGAAGGTACCGCCACCGACGGTACCCAGCCCACAGATGCCTACTTTGACCGGTTTCACTATGAACTCCCCGTAAAACGGCCGGCGCTGGGCCGACCGTGGTATCAGCCGCATGACAGTGCGGCTCGCTGTTTGACTGGTTTATTGGACTACTTGGCGGCGCTCAACGCCAGTTTCGCCACTTGCGGCGCAGGCTGGTAGCCCGGAATCACCTGACCGTCCGCCAGCACGATGGCCGGTGTGCCGTTCACGCCGATGGCCTGGCCGATCTCGAACTGTTTGGTGACCGGGTTATCGCACTTGGGCGCCTTGATGTTCTTGCCGTCGACCATGCGGTCCATGGCGTCACGACGATCCTTGGAGCACCACACGGCCTGCAGCTGTTCGTCGCCCGGCGAGCCCAAGCCCTGACGCGGGAAGGCCACGTAACGCACTTCGATGCCGCGCTTGTTCAGCTCAGGCACTTCGCCATGCAGCTTGTGGCAGTACGGGCAGGTGGTGTCGGTGAAAACAGTGATGTGCGACTTGGTCTCGCCGACAGCCGGGTAGACGACCATTTCTGCGGTCGGAATGCCGTTGATGGTCTTGGAAATCGCCTGGCGCTCGACCTTCTCGGTCAGGTTGACCGGCTTGCCGCCCTGGATCTGGTACAGGTTGCCCTGCATGACGAACTGGCCGTCAGCGCTGGCGTACAGCACGCGGCCGCCCTTGAGGTTGACTTCATACAGGCCGTTGAGCGGGCTGCTGGAGATGCTCTCGACCGGGATTTCCAGGTTCAGCGTTTCCAGGGTTTTGCGGATGGCCTTGTCGGACGCTTCGTCGGCGTGGGCGAATAGGCTGAAGGTACTGGCCAGCGCTACGACAGCAGCACCGATAAAACGAGTCACGCGCATGAAAACTCCTCGAGCGGTGGGCAGACGGGCGGGATTGAAAACGGCGGACGGGACGTGCCGGGGCGTTTTCAGGGCTCCAATCTGCGAAACCGGCAAAGCCTATCACATAAGGCCCGCGAGGCCGACGCCGACTGATGTAAGACTCGTCGTATTTTCCTGTTGGACGATTATCCGCGCGGGTGATGTTTGGCGTGCAGCTCCTGTAGGCGCGCGCGGGCAATGTGGGTGTAGATCTGCGTCGTCGACAGGTCGCTGTGGCCCAGCAGCATCTGCACCACGCGAAGGTCGGCGCCGTGGTTGAGCAGATGGGTGGCGAAGGCATGCCGCAAGGTGTGCGGCGACAGGGATTTGCCGATGCCGGCGACCTTGGCCTGCAGCTTGATGCGGTGCCAGAAGGTCTGGCGGGTCATCTGCTCGCCACGCAGGCTGGGAAACAGCACGTCGCTGGGCCGACCATTGAGCAATTCCTGCCGGCCATCGCGCAGATAGCGTTCGACCCAGACAATGGCCTCCTCGCCCATCGGCACCAGACGCTCCTTGCTGCCCTTGCCCATGATGCGCAAAACACCCTGCCGCAGGTTGACTTGCTCAAGGGTCAGGCTGACCAGTTCGGTCACCCGCAACCCGCAAGCATAGAGGACTTCCAGCATCGCGCGATCGCGCTGGCCAATGGCTTCGCTCAAATCGGGGGCTGCGAGCAACGCTTCGACGTCCGCTTCGGACAGGGATTTGGGCAGTGGCTTGCCCAGCTGCGGCATGTCGACCTGCAAGGTGGGGTCGACCGCAATCAGCTTTTCCCGAAGCAACCAGCGATAGAAGCCACGCACACCGGAGAGAAATCGCGCAGACGAGCGCGCCTTGTAGCCGTTGTCCACACGCCAGGCCAAGTGATCGAAAATCACCCCGCGCCCGACACTCATCAGGTCGATACCCCGCTCCAGCAGCCAGCCGTTGAACAGTGTGAGATCGCTGCGGTACGAATCGCGGGTGTTGTCCGACAGGCCCTTTTCCAGCCACAGGGCGTCGAGGAAGCGGTCGATCATGGGGTGGTCTAAGGCGGGCATGGAGTCGATCTTAAGGAGGGGAACAGCGGGAGTCTTTCACATCCTCTGTGTCCACACCAAACACAGGGCGTATCAACCAAACACGGCTACTCCGATCTCCTGTAGGAGCGGGGGGGGCCCCGCACCGGGTGAAACCGCACCCCACCGGCGCCAGGCACCCCCCAATCAGGGGGCACCGCCCGCCGACAGCCGTGGGGAAGGTAAGGGCTAA
>CAURWS010000264.1:0-5879 GCA_963528485.1 uncultured Pseudomonas sp.
TTTGCGACCGCGAACGTCTGGTTGAAAGGGCTGGCACGGATCTGCGCAGCCTCAACCGGACCCGGCAGGAAGAAAAACGCCTGCTCAACCGGCTGGAAAACATCGCCAGCCTCGATGACCTGGAGCACATGCAGCGGCGCATGTTCGAGCTGCTGGGCATCCGCCTTGAGATCGGACCCGGCTTCAACGAAGTGCGCACTATGCGCGGCATCGCCATCGACATCGCAGAGCTGCCGGGCATGTGCCGCAAGACCCGCACAGCGATCCCCGCCGCCATTCGCCGAGGCCTGGAAAAACGCCCCGAGATCGCCTGGCGGTTGCTGGATGCGCATGATTTGTTGCGGGATGCGTGAACCAACCGCTGTTCAGCACTTCACGCGCCCTGTAAAGTTTTCCGGGCATTCTGGTCAATTTGTAAAAAAAACATGGCCAGTGTAAAAAAATCTGGGCGACACAAGGAATTCGACTCATGGCTTTTGCGGCTACAGCTACCTGATCGAGGCGATGTCGCTGAGTGTCTGCCCCCTCAAACGATCCGCCGTGGTCAAGCCTGTGACCCGCATCAGCGTGATCGGCGACGCGTTGGCAGTGCCGGCCAGCGTGGCTCCCGCAGAAGGCGACTTTCTTGCTCACATTCTGTTCGCCCTGAAACACGAAGGCACCCACCTGGCAGTGCTCGCACAGGCCCTGCCCCGAATTCCTGCCGAGTCACTGCTGAACGAACTGGCAAAAGCCCCGAACGGCATTTACCTGCGTAAGGCGTGCTTTTTGTGGGAGCACTTCACCGCTCTGCGCCTGGACCATAAAATCCCCGTCCGAGGCGCACCCGCCCCGCTGTTCGATCCGGTGCGATACCTGACAGGCCCCGCCGTCAGAAACCCGCGCTGGCGTATCGACTTCAATGGTCTTGGCTCCCTCGACTATTGCGCGACCGTCGAGCGCAACGAGACCATCGAGCGCCTGCTCGACTTCGATATCCTCGGTCGCTCTGCCACATTCGTGTCATCCCTCCCTCCCGGCATCATGGACCGCGCGATCAACTGGGCCTATCTGCACGAAACCCGCGACTTGTTCGTAATCGAGCCTGTCGTTCGACTTCACCGGGGATCCAGCGGTGTATCGCTACTGGGATGCGACCGCTGCTGTGGCATTTACCCTGGAGATGGCCCGACAGGCGCTGGAAGTCGAACTGCGGGACGAAATCCGCTTCCTGCAGCATTACGACCAGATCGTGGCAGCGGTCAACGAACGCTACGACGTACGCGGCAGCGATCTGTCGAATCTGGTCATGATGTGTCTTGAGAATCAGGGCGTGGTGTCGAAGAATCGCCGCAAGCAATATCAGTACTCGGTGTCGGACGAAGTCTTTGACTTCATCGAACAGCAGGCTCGCCGACTGCTGTCCGAAGAGGCTGTAACGTCACCGCAGACGTAACTACTGCTCCCAATCCGCCTTGCCAATCTTCAACCCATGCAACCCGTTGTACTCGGCACGCTTGGGCGATTCCCAGCCTTGCAACAACGCAGGGTCGAGATCATAAATCTGAACCCCCAACGGGCGGCAGACGCTCAGCGGGTCTTGCGCTTGCGGCCCCCACATCGGCAGTGACAAGTCGCCGCCGGGGCAAGTGGACAAGGCGCACAGCAGGTCGATTTCGGCGAAGAACTCCAGATAATCGCCCTTTTGCGCCGGGCATGCCTTCATGAAATACATGTCGTCGTGGTTCAGGCCGGTGCACTGGAAGATGTTGAGCACGTCGTGCACGTCGAATTCGGTCAGGCCGTGGGGCAGTACGGCACGGGTCAGGTTGGAGTGGCAGTGGTGATGGAAATCCTCGCCGGTGAGCATCTTGTTCACGTAGGGGTCGCAGCGGGTGCCGAGCAGGTCGTGCAGGCGCCCGCCGTGTTCGTCGATGCCATAGCTGGCCAGGCTGTCGTCGGTGATGGTCACCAGCGGACGCAGGAACGGCAGGTTCGACCACAGCCGGTCGTGGGTGGTGACGTGGGCGCCCTGCAACTGACGGGTGCGCGCCGCCCACAGGCGTTCACGGGGGTCGTGGGCCTTCCACACGTTGAAATCACCGACCTGCGGACCGACCGGCGTGGTCACGCGAAACACTTGCCCGGCCTTGACCTTCCAGGCCCGCCCGGTGCGAATCGGCACTTCGAACTGCTCGACCAGGGTGCGACTGTCCTGAGTCTGGCGAATGCGCTCATAGAACGCGGTGTCGACCTGCAGGGCCGCGCCTTTGCTGACCTGATACGCGGCTGGGTAGTCTTTGTACATGGCAATCTCCTGCTCAGTGGCTGGCGACGCTGGCGAGCAACGCCAGCGCCTGATGTTCGGAATCTTTGAGGTAAGTGTCCATCGCGTCCCCGGCTTCAACCCGGTGGTCGTCGACGAGCAATTGATAGATATGGCGGTCGCGCTCAAGCCAGGGCGCCTGATAGCTGGCTTCATCGAGGGCGGCAGAAAACACCAGGCGCATCTGCGCCACGATGTTGGTGAAGAATTCGTCGAACGACGGACTGCCCAGCAACCCCACGACATGCTGGTGAAAACGCAGGCTGTGGGTGGCGAAGGCGCGCCAGTCCTCGCGCTCGCACGCAAGCTCTGCGGCCTCGATGGCATCGGCCATGCGCTGCACCGGGCGCTCGGCCAAGGGCCCGCCGGCGAGGATGGCGCGGGATTCGAGGGTACGGCGGACCATGAACAGGTCGCGCACATCGGCCACCGTGAGCTGACGAACGATCACGCCCTTGTGGCGGATGTAGGTGGTCAGGCCCTCACGACCCAACAGGTGCAGCGCCTCGCGCACGGTGTTACGCGAGGCGTTGTAACCGCGCACCAGTTCGATCTCCACCAACGGCATGCCGGACAACAGCCGACCGTTGATGATGTCTTCGCGAACCTCGCGGGCAACCTGATCGGCCAGCGACAGGCCGTTTTCTTTGGCAATGGACACAGCGAGTGTTCCTTGAAAGAGCGGATTGTTCAACAACACCGTTTCCATCAGAACAGCACAGGCCGTGCCAGATTGTCAGGCGGATCTGCAATCTGCCCAGATCTGCTGCGCCATCTCCTTCATCAGCAACGACTCCTCCCACCGATCGGTAATATCCTGCCCGAAGCGATCAGTGATCGCATAAGGCGGCGGCCCCAGTTCGCAGGTGAACGACAGACTGCCGCTCACGGAGTCGCGCCCGAGCCAGTCCTGAATGCCAAAGGACCACCAACCCCTGAACAACTCCACCCATGGCCGATGCTGGTCAAAACTGATCGGCAGTTGCACCTGCTCGCAACTCGCCACACGGCCATGCAAACCCCAGCTGTTGCGCAAAATCGCTTCGATCTGCTGCTGATCCTCGGCGCCAGGCTCGAGCGGAATTTCCCGCCCCACCATGTAATGGGACAGATCCGCCAGCAGCTTCAGGTCAGGCAGTTCCTTGAGCAAATCGAGAGTGAAATGCAGGTCGTTGGTCACTCGGTAGCGATGGGTCTCCACCAGCACCGGAAAGTCCACCTGCCCGGCCAGACGCTGCCAGCCTTCTACCAGGGTGACGGCCTCCTTCAAGGTTCGCGGGCGCACGTCAGCCTGAATCGTCAGGTGATGACAGCCAAATTGAGTGCCGAGGTCCAGCGCCGGCTGCAGGTCATCAATGGTCCGGGGAAACAGCTGCCCCTCGATCTGCAAACCCAGGCCGCTCGCCAGCCGCGCCAACTCGCGGGCGGCCTTGGGCTCGTAGAAATGATCGGTGATGCCATCGAATCCCGCTTCGGCGATCTTCGTGAGCTCCTGCTCCAATGGCGAAGGCAGCACGCCTTGGTCGTTCTGCATGGCCCACATCGACTGGAAGACCACGAATTCGCGATTCAATGTCGTGTCAGGCATGGGCACCTCGCAGCAGTGATTTCAGCGAAACACTGGCATCGCTCAACTGCTCGACCGGCAACGCCACCTGGCTCTCAACCAGCCGCTCGCACAGCTTGATGTCCTTGGCCACGCTGTTGCCGCTGCCCCAGCCACTGGCGCCCTGCAACCTTGATTGCGCGTCCACATATAAGAGAAGAAACCCGCCTTCGTCCCCTTCCCGTTCGACCACCTGCGCGTCAGGCGCGAGGACGCCGACGGTCTGCAAGCCGAACTCGTAATGATCGGACCAGAAGCCCGGCACGCCAGTGAAAGCCTGCTGCTGACCGAGCATGTTCAGGGCTGCCAGTTGCCCTTGGGCTTCGGCGTTACGCCAGGTTTCCTGACGATAGAACTGGCCATCGCCCCGGGGGAATTCGCAGACATCCCCCGCTGCATAAATGTCCGGCGCGCTGGTGCGCAAACAGGCATCCACCCGAATGCCACTGCCCGTGGCCAGGCCCGCCTCACGAGCCAGCTCGACGTTGGGCTGCATGCCGATCCCCACCAGCAACACATCACAGGGCACCTGCTCGCCGCTGGCCAGCTGCACTGACTCCACCTGCAAGTCGCCCTGAAAGGCCTCGATCTGCGCGCCAAGCTTCACGTTCACGCCCTTACGTTTGTGCAACGTGAGCAACGCCTCGGACACCCGCTCAGGCAGCGCACGGGCGGCCAGTCGCGATCCGGCTTCGAGCACCGTGACCTCACAGCCCAGGTCCCGCGCGCTGGACGCGACTTCCAGACCAATGAAACCACCACCGACCACCACCAGCCGGGTGCCTGGCGTCAGGCGTTTTTGCAGCGCCACCGCCTCATCGACAGTGCGCAGGTAGTGCACGTTGTTAAAGCAGCGCCCGGTAAAGTCAAGCGTTCGCGACGCCCCGCCCAACGTCAGCAGTAGCTTGCTGTAAGCCAGCGACACGCCATTATCCAGCTGCACGGTATGCGCTGCGGGGTCGATGGCGGTGACCCGAACGCCGCTCACATGCTCGATCCCGGAAGCGATGAAACTCGCGTCGCTGAACAGGCTGCACGCGGCCAGATCAGACTCACCCTTGAGCCACGCCTTGGACAACGGCGGGCGCTCGTAGGGCAAGTGCGCTTCGTCGCCAATCAGCACGATGCGCCCGGCATAACCCGCTTCACGCAAGGTCAGCGCCGCACGTCCACCGGCGTGCCCTGCCCCGGCGATGACGAACGTCTCGGCCGTGCTCATGCGCCACCGCCCTGGGTGTCGAGCAGCACCTTGCCGGCCTCGACCTTGACCGGGTACGTCTTCAGGTTGACGCAGGCCGGGGCGTTCAGCGCCTTGCCGTTGCGGTAGTCGAAGCGGCCGTTGTGCTTGGGGCATTCGATGACGAAATCCATCACCAGGCCGTCGGCGAGGTGAATCTTCTCGTGGGTGCACAGGCCGTCGGTGGCGAAGTATTCGCTATTGTGCGAACGGTAGACCGCATAGGTTTTCTGCTGATGATCGAAGCGGATGACGTCCTCTTCATCGATATCGTCGACGTGACAAACCTCTACCCATTGATTGCTCATGGCAGTGCTCTCTTGTTCTTTTAAAGGAGGGGTTTCAGCTGAACGCCGATTCCTGATGCTCGGAGGTTTCGGTGCCGGACGCTTCGGGGGCGCGCTCACGAATTGGCCGCTTGATATAAAAAGAAGGGTCTTTTCGCTGTTTCAACAGGGTCGGAATGATCTCCCGATAGGCATCGACCAGGCTGTTATAGGGCGGTGGGCAATCGTCCTTTATTTCTTCATGGAGCTTGGCCAGCGCGTGGTACGGCACCATCGGAAACATGTGGTGTTCCAGGTGGTAGTTCATGTCCGAATAAAAGAAGCGAAACAGCGGATTCATGTAAATCGTGCGGCAGTTCTTGCGATGGTCCAGTTCGTCTTCGGCCAGCCCCACGTGCTGGGTCAGACCGAAGGCGTAGCTCAGCCAGCCGCCGTAAATGGTCG
>CAURWS010000265.1:0-5868 GCA_963528485.1 uncultured Pseudomonas sp.
GTCATCAGCAACATGGCTGTCAGAGAAACCCGCCGCTCGCCTTCGACGTGGTCGTTGGAAAACGCCACCGCCAGCGGGTACAAGGCAAATTGCAGCAGCGACGCCACAAACCCCATGGCGAACACCACTTCGATAGGCATTGAGGGGAAGACCGCCAGCGGCAGCCCGGCCAGCACCAACAGCCCCGCGACGCCGCGAATCAGCCAGGCGCGATCATACCGGTCAGACAGTTTGCCCAGCGGCCCTTGCACCAAAAGGCCCGCGCCGATACAGGTGGCCATGAACAGACCGACGTGCTCGGTGGACAGCCCTTGCTGCGCAGCGTACAGCGGCGCCAGACCGTAGAACGAGCCAATGATAAGGCCCGCGCTCAATACCGTGGTCAGCGACTGCGGCACGCGGCGCATGAAGAACAGCGGCTCCAGCGGCGCCGGATGCATCGGCGCCGGGTGAATGCTGCGGGTCATCGCCACCGGCACCAGGCACAGCGTGAAGCACATCGCAACCAGCATCAGCAGTTCAGGCCCAAGCTGCGGATGCACCACCAGAATCAGCTGGCCCAACACCAGCCCCAGATACGAGGCGATCATGTAGCCGCTGAACACCGCACCGCGCTGCTTGGGCGAGGCCTGCTCGTTGAGCCAGCTTTCGATGACCATGTACTGGCACATCATCCCCAGGCCCACGATCATCCGCAGAAAGATCCACGCCGGCAGGTAATTGATCATCCCGTGCCCCAGCACCGCAGCACCGACGATACCGGCGCACGTCGCATAGGCACGAATATGCCCCACCCGCCCGATCAGCCGGTGGCCGATCTTGCCGCCCAACGCCAGGCCCACGTAGTTGGCGGCCATGAGCGCACCGACCCACAGGCCGTCGACCTGATCGGCAGCGAGACGCAAGGCAAGGTAAGTACTTAGAAGGCCTGAACCGATCAACATCATCAGTGAGGCGAAATACAGCGCTCGAAACGATTTCCAGATTTGGCGCATCGGCTTTCCAAAAACGCCAACCCTCGCCCACGGAGGGTTGGCGAACCACGGTTTCTAAGCCTGGGAAGCCAGGACACGTCGCTCCCAAGGGGTAATTTCGTTGAAGAAACTGGTCAGTTCCAGGGTCTTCGACGCGATGTAGCCTTCGATGAATTCGGCCCCGAACAGTTCCTTGGCCAGCCCACTGCGTTTCAGACGCTCCAGCGCCGCATGCAAGGTACATGGCAGCGAAAGATTGTCCGCAACGGTGAACTCCCCCTGAATCGGCGCCGACGGTTGCAGCTGGTGTTCGATGCCATACAGCCCGGCTGACAGACTAGCTGCTATCGCCAGATAGGGGTTGGCATCAGCACCCGGCAGACGATTTTCCACGCGACGGGCCACCGGCGCGCTGGCCGGAATGCGCAGCCCTGCCGCACGGTTGTCGTGGGACCAGCAGGCGTTGTTCGGCGAGGCGAAAGGATGACACAAACGCTGGTAGGAATTGACGTTAGGCGCGAACAAAGCGGTGAAATCGGCCATCGCCGCCTGCTGCCCGCCGATGAAGTGATAAAACGCTGCCGTCGGCTCGCCCTGGGCGTCGCTGAAAATGTTCTGGCCGGTGGCGCTGTCGACCACGCTCTGGTGAATGTGCATCGAACTGCCCGGCGTGTGGGCCAGCGGTTTGGCCATGCACACCACGGTCAGGCCATGCTTGAGCGCGACCTCCTTGAGCAGGTGCTTGAACAGGAAGGTCTGGTCGGCCAACAACAGCGGATCACCGTGCAGCAGGTTGATCTCGAACTGGCTCACGCCCATTTCGTGCATGAAGGTGTCGCGGGGCAGGCCCAGCGCGGCCATGCATTTATAGACCTCGCTGAAGAACGGGCGCAGACCGTTGTTGGAGCTGATGCTGAACGCCGATTGCCCGTCCTCGCGCCGACCGTCCAGGCCAACCGGTGGCTGGAATGGCAGGTTCGGATCGCTGTTGGGCGCGAAGACGAAAAACTCGAGCTCCGTCGCCACCACCGGCGACCAGCCGTGGCGGGCATAGCGCGCGATCACGGATTTAAGCTGGCCACGGGTCGACAGGTTGGAGGGCTCGCCGTCCAGCTCGTCGGCGTCGCAGATAGCCAGCGCTCGCGGCTCCTCGCTCCAAGGCAGGCGATGGGTCTGCGCAGGGTCGGCCACCAGCGCCAGATCGCCGTCGTCACTGCCGTAGAACTTCGCCGCCGGGTAGCCGCCCATGATGCATTGCAGCAGCACGCCCCGCGCCAGTTGCAGACGCCGCCCTTCGAGAAACCCTTCGGCGGTCATCACCTTGCCACGCGGCACGCCGTTGAGGTCCGGGGTAACGCATTCAATTTCCGTTATGCCGTTCAATCGCTCAGCGACGTTCCCTTCGCCCATCAATCGCTGCGCGAGTGAACTGTGGCCATCGGTCAACATGACTCAAATCCTTTTTATCAGGCAGGCCGCGACGCGGCGAGGTGTACAAAATAGACATCAGGCGTTCGGAATATCAAGCAAAGCCGGTAAAGATCCGTCTTTCAAGACCGCTCGGCAATTGGCCGGCTTTTTGCACTTTGGGTATAAACCGGCGCACGCGCCATTTTGCTGACAGCCGCGACGGGCGTCGATCACCGCGCCAGCCCTCGACTATGAGCAGCAGCCCAATGAGAGCGCAGTACATTCATGAGCAAAACGACACCCGTCACACGGCCGCTGCTCGCGCCGCTTGAAGAATTCATTCCTTACCTGGAAAAGATCTGGGACAGCCGCACCCTGACCAACGGCGGGCCGTTTCATCAGCAACTGGAGCGAGAACTGGCCGAGTATCTGGGCGTCGAGCACCTGTCGCTGTTCACCAATGGCACGATCGCGCTGGTGACCGCCTTGCAGGCCCTGCGCATCACAGGCGAAGTCATCACGACGCCGTACTCGTTCGTGGCGACCGCACACTCGCTGCTGTGGAACGGGCTCAAGCCGGTCTTCGTGGATATCGACCCGCATACCTACAACCTCGACCCGGCAAGGATCGAGGAAGCGATCACGCCGGCGACGACAGCCATCATGCCCGTGCACTGCTACGGCAAGCCCTGTGATGTCCAGGCCATCCAGCGCATTGCCGATCGCTATGGCCTGAAAGTGATCTACGACGCCGCCCACGCCTTCGGTGTGCGCGAACAGGGGCAGAGCATTCTGCGTCATGGCGATCTGTCGGTCATGAGTTTCCATGCCACCAAGGTGTTCAACACGTTCGAAGGCGGCGCAATCATTTGCCCTGACGCCAAAACCAAACAGCGCATCGACTACTTGAAGAACTTCGGCTTTGCCGACGAAGTCACCGTCGTCGCCCCCGGCATCAACGGCAAGATGAGCGAAATCAACGCCGCGTTTGGCGTGCTGCAGCTCAAACACATCGATGCGGCACTCGCACGCCGTCAACGAGTGGACACGATCTATCGCGAGGCCCTGAGCCAGATCGAGGGCATACAGGTGGCCTGGCCCGACCGTGAGGGCCACAACTATTCCTACTTCCCTATCCTGGTCAACCCGCAGTTCCCGCTGAGCCGCGACGAGCTCTTCGAATCGTTTCGGGCCAGGGACATTCTGGTCAGACGGTACTTTTACCCGTTGATCTCGGCATTCCCCATGTACCGCGGGCTGGACTCGGCACGCGAGCAGAAATTACCGATCGCCAACAGTGTGTCCAGCCGGATCCTGTGCCTGCCGATTTTCGATAGCCTGACCGATGAAGAAATCGCCAATGTCCTGGATGTCATTCTCCAGGCCGTGAATGGAGCCAATTAATGCGTAGCTGTCCGGTGTGCTCATCCGAGTTCGCAAACTTTCTGCCACTGACGTCTCATTACTTCGAGATGCTCAACCAGTTGGAGGTGACGTACTCCCTTGAGGATTTTGAAACCCTGAACACCGGCCAATACGGTTGCCCGCGTTGTGCAGCGTCGGATCGAGATCGTCTGTATGCCTTGTTCGTCAGAACCTTTCTGACCCGCCCGCACGGCAGGCCGCTGCGCATTCTGGACATCGCCCCGGCGCCTCTGCTCTCGCAATTCCTGCGACAAATCGACGACGTCGAGTACCGCTCGGCCGACCTGTTCTCGCCCCTGGCCGACGACATCGTCGACATCATGGACATGAACATCTACGCCGACAATTCATTCGACTTCATCGTCTGCTCCCACGTACTTGAGCACGTGCCCGACGACCGCAAGGCCCTTCGCGAGCTGTATCGCGTGCTCAACAAGAACGGCGTCGCGATCCTCATGGTGCCGATTCTGTTGACGGCGCAAAACACCGACGAAGACCCGACTGAAACCGACGTGAATGTACGCTGGGCGCGCTTTGGACAGGACGATCACGTACGCATGTACGCCAAACACGACTTCATGGCGCGTATTCGGGAGGGCGGTTTCGAACTACTGGAACTCGATGCCCGATCCTTCGGCGAAGGCACTTTCAAGCGCCACGGCATTACTGAACAAAGCGTTCTGTATATCGGCACGAAGTAACCTTAAGACAGCAAGAGGTAGTCGACAATGGGCCGTTCCAACGAGCAGAACGAAGGTTTTCGCACACTGGGCGAAAACGTCAGGATTTACCCCGGCGCGAAAGTCTATGGCCGGGAATTCATCAGCATTGGCTCTAACGTCATCATCGATGACTTCGTGTTTATCTACGCCACCGCACCGCTCTACATCGGCAGCTACGTCCATATTTCATCGTTCTGTTCGATCAGTGGCGGCGGCACCGTGGTGCTGGAGGATTTCTCCGGCCTGGCCTCCGGGGTGCGCGTTGTCTGCGGCAGCGACGACTTCCTGGGCGGCGGCCTGACCAACCCGACCGTGCCCGAGGTTTACCGCAACACCCATCGCTCGTTCGTGCATATCGGACGCCACGTGATCATCGGTGCCAATGCGGTCATTCTGCCAGGGGTCACCGTTGCCGAAGGCTGCGCCGTGGGCAGCGGATCGGTCATCAGCAAATCCCTTGAGCCCTGGGGTGTCTATGCTGGCCAGCCGGCCAGGCGAATCAAGACACGCCCACACGAGATCATTCTCGAAGGCGAGAGGTCGCTGGCCAGTGACGGTCTATTCAAGGCCATGCCCTCTTCGGTGTTCAGAGACGCTCTGAATGCTTCACGTACTTGACATTTTTATCAGGCATCAAGATGAACCCTTGTCCTCTGGTCAGCATCGCAATCCCCTCCTACAAGCCTAGATTCTTCGAAGAATCGCTTTTGAGCGCGTTCCGTCAAACCCATGGCAACAGTGAGATCGTGATTTGCGATGACTGTCGCGACGAGGGGATAAGCCGTATCGTTGAGCAGTTGAGGCCACAGAGTCCCTGGCCTATCCGCTACATGAAAAACGCAACACCGCTTGGAGAAGCGCTCAACGCCGCTCGCTGCATACGCGAGGCACAGGGCGAATACATCAAGTTCCTGTACGACGACGATATCCTGCTTGCAGACTGCGTCACTCGACTGGTGGAACTGATCCACGGCCATCCCGAGATCAGGATCGCCAGCTCACGCCGACGCATGATCAACGAAGAGGGAGAGCTGCTGGCGGACAATTGGGCGACCGGCTTCCCGTTTACCCACGACGTGATTTTCTCCGGCCCGGAACTGGCGTCCTTTCTGGGGCAGTTCACCGTCATCTTCATAGGCGAGCCCACTAGCATACTGTGCCGCAGGGAAGACCTCGCCGCTTTCGGTGATGACCTCATGGTGCTCAACGGCCAATCGATCGAGTGGGTCGGTGATGTGTCGATCTACATGAAACTGTTGCGCCAGGGTCATCTGGCCATGCTGGTCGAACCCCTGTCGTTGTTTCGCATCTCCAATTTCCAATACAGCGCCCAGGGC
>CAURWS010000266.1:0-5858 GCA_963528485.1 uncultured Pseudomonas sp.
ACTCGATGACCGCCACCTGCATGCCCAGGCAGATACCCAGGTAAGGCACCTTGTTTTCGCGAGCGAACTGGACGGCCGTGATCTTGCCTTCGACACCGCGCAGACCGAAGCCGCCCGGTACCAGAATCGCGTCCACGCCTTCGAGCAGGCCAGTGCCCTGATTCTCGATGTCTTCGGAATCGATGTAGCGCAGGTTGACCTTGGTGCGGTTGGTGATGCCGGCGTGACTCATCGCTTCGATCAGCGACTTGTAGGCGTCCAGCAGCTCCATGTACTTGCCGACCATGGCGATGGTGACTTCGTGCTCAGGGTTGAGCTTGGCATCGACGACCTTTTCCCACTCGGACAGGTCGGCGCCGCCGCATTGCAGGCCGAAACGCTCGACGACGAAATCATCCAGACCCTGAGCGTGCAGCACGGCCGGGATCTTGTAGATGGTGTCGACGTCTTCCAGGGAGATCACCGCACGCTCTTCAACGTTGGTGAACAGCGCGATCTTGCGACGCGACGAGACATCCACCGGATGGTCGGAGCGGCAGATCAGCACGTCTGGCTGCAGGCCGATGGAACGCAGCTCTTTAACGGAGTGCTGGGTCGGCTTGGTCTTGGTCTCGCCTGCGGTGGCGATGTACGGAACCAGGGTCAGGTGCATCAGCATCGCGCGCTTGGAACCGACTTCGACGCGCAGCTGGCGAATGGCTTCCAGGAACGGTTGCGATTCGATGTCACCCACGGTGCCGCCGATCTCGACCAGCGCGACGTCGGCATCGCCGGCGCCCTTGATGATGCGACGCTTGATTTCGTCGGTGATGTGCGGGATCACCTGAATGGTCGCGCCCAGATAATCACCACGGCGCTCTTTGCGCAGGACGTGTTCGTACACACGGCCAGTGGTGAAGTTGTTGTTCTGGGTCATGGTGGTGCGAATGAAACGCTCGTAGTGACCCAGGTCCAGGTCGGTCTCGGCGCCGTCGTGAGTGACGAACACTTCACCGTGCTGGAACGGGCTCATGGTGCCCGGGTCGACGTTGATGTAGGGGTCCAGCTTGAGCATGGTGACCTTAAGTCCCCTCGCCTCCAGGATGGCCGCCAAAGATGCCGAAGCAATGCCTTTCCCCAATGAAGAAACAACACCGCCCGTGACGAAGATGTAGCGCGTCATGAAAAACCCTAGAAGTCTGCGTTAAAGCGGTCAGAGCCGCCGGGGAAAGCGAAGGAAGGCCGAAGCCCCCGATGACCTGCGTGTTTCACAGTGCATTTCCGAAACTGCTGCGCTGAAAGTGACTGGCCGTCTGCGGACCTGTCCATTGCTCGCCACATTTTGAGAATCGCCCAGTAAAGACTGGCTGGTAATCGGCAACTTGTGTCGTTCCCAAAGGGCCGACATAAGCTGTATCAAGAAGGGAGCGTAGTCTACCGGAAACGGGCTCTCATCTCAAACTGTGGTCATTCGTCGGTGGCTGCCAGTGCAAACGCCAGTCGCCACGCGGGTCGGCGTCCAGTCCAGGCAGGTTGGCCACGGCCAGCAACTGCTCGCCGCGGTACAACAGCGGCAATCGGCCGCGCAAAAACACCGGCACGCCCTTTTCGTTGAGCAGGCGCTTGAGATCGCGACGGCCACGGTCCGGGATATCGAGCACTTCCCCGCCCTTTCGATAATGCACATGCAGCCCGCCACGGGGGATATCCCCGAGAATATGCAGCATGCCGTTGCCCGGCAGTGGCAAAGGCTGGGACGCCGTGGACCAGTGCTGGGAAACCGCGACATCCTTGAGCCACACTCCCGACAGCCACCAGATCCGCCCCTCGGCGCGATGCAGCTGGCCGTTGGTCAGACGCCAGATCGGCCGACCGTCAGGCCCGGCATCACGCAAGGAATCCCAACCGACCCAATGGTCGCTGTCCGGCAGTCGCGTCAGAGGGCCGAGCCAGTAGCGCAAGGCGTTTCTCTGACGGGCTGGCGACAAGGCCTCAAGCGGCGCCAGTTCGAGGGAAGGCAGATCCAGCCAAGGCCAGGGACAGGGCGTGTCGGCCAGCGACAGGTCCTGCACCGCCAGTTCGTCGAGCAACCCTTGCGCCTCTGCCAGATGCGCGGCGCTGCGGGTCATGCTGGCGACGGCCTGAGGCCAGCGCGCAGCCAGCATCGGCATTACGTGATTGCGAAGGTAATTGCGCGAAAACCGGCTGTCCTTGTTGCTCGGGTCCTCGATCCAGCTCAGGCCCTCCTCTTTGGCGTAACGCTCAAGCAGGGCGCGAGGCTCGTCGAGCAAGGGGCGAAACAACAGTCCCTTGCCTAACGCGCGCTGCGACGGCATGGCCGCCATCCCGCGCACACCGGCCCCCCGCAGCAGGCGAAACATCAGAGTTTCCGCCTGATCGTCGCGATGCTGCGCCGTCAGCAGCACTTCGCCACTCTGCAGAACGTTTTCGAACGCGGCGTAGCGAGCGTCCCGCGCGGCTTGTTCAAGACTGGCGCCGGGCTGAACCTGAATGTCGATGACCTGTAACGGCACGCCCAGAATCTGACACATTTGACGACAATGTCCAGGCCACGACGCCGCCACAGCCTGCAGGCCGTGATGAATATGGATAGCGGTCAGAGGAGGAATGCGCTGGTGCCGGGAAAGGTCGGCCAGCAGGTGCAGCAGAACGGTGGAATCAAGCCCGCCCGAGAAGGCGATGCGCCAAGCCGCTGCGTCACGCCATGAAGCCAGGCGTGACAACAGCCGCTCGGTGAGTTCTTTCTTGATATGGTCCGGCCTGGTCATGCGTAAGACCCCAAAAACGCGCCGGACCTCTTGGAAAGACTCCGGTTAGATACCGTAACTCATCAGACGCTCATAACGACGCGCCAGCAGTTCGTCATGGTTGAACTTCTTGAGCATGGCCAACTGGCTGCTCAGCGCTTCGCGAATGGACGCGGAGGCCAGCGCCGGGTCACGGTGCGCGCCACCCAGTGGCTCGTTGATGACCTTGTCGACGATGCCCAGGCCTTTCAGGCGCTCGGCGGTGATGCCCATGGCTTCGGCAGCATCCGGCGCCTTTTCGGCGGTTTTCCACAGAATCGATGCACAGCCTTCCGGCGAAATCACCGCGTACGTGGAGTATTGCAGCATGTTCAGCTGATCGCAGACGCCAATGGCCAACGCACCGCCCGAACCCCCTTCACCGATCACGGTGGCGATGATCGGCGTCTTCAGACGCGCCATCACGCGCAGGTTCCAGGCGATCGCTTCGCTCTGGTTGCGCTCTTCGGCGTCGATGCCCGGGTAGGCGCCCGGGGTGTCGATGAAGGTCATGATCGGCATGTTGAAACGCTCGGCCATTTCCATCAGGCGGCACGCCTTGCGGTAGCCCTCAGGACGCGGCATGCCGAAGTTACGGCGTACTTTCTCGCGCACTTCACGGCCTTTCTGGTGACCGATGACCATCACTGGCTGGTCGTCCAGGCGTGCGATACCGCCCACGATGGCGGCGTCGTCGGAGAAGTGGCGGTCGCCATGCAGCTCGTCGAACTCGGTGAAGATGTGTTCGATGTAGTCCAGCGTGTACGGACGACGTGGATGACGCGCCATGCGCGCAATCTGCCAACTGGTCAGGTTGCCGAAAATGCTTTCGGTGAGCGTCTTGCTCTTCTCTTGCAGTCGAGAGATTTCGTCGCCGATGTTCAGCGAGTTGTCATTGCCTACCAGACGCAGCTCTTCAATTTTGGCTTGCAGGTCAGCGATCGGCTGTTCGAAATCCAGAAAATTCGGGTTCATAGGCATCCGTCTTGGGTCGACGGCCAAGAGGCCGGCCGGTTGATCCGTGAGCGCCATACCTTAATGGATGAGGCGCACGCGGGTCGAGTTTAAAAAATTCGTGAGATCAGCTTTCAGCGATACTGCAGGAAGACGTTCTCTCGTCCGAACTGGTCACGCAGGGCCTGAATCAGGCTGTCTGCGGGATCGATTCGCCACGCTTCGCCAAACTGCAGCAAGGCCTTGGCTTCTTGCCCTGTGTAATCGAGCGTGATCGGGCACGCTCCCCGGTGCTTCCTGCACAGGTCTCCCAGCCAGCGTAGACGATCGCCCTTGAGCGCTTCGCTACGCACGGTCAGGCGTAAACTTTCGGCAAGGCCGGTACGCGCCTCCTCCAGGCTCATCACGCGTTTGGCACGCAAACGCAAGCCCCCGGAAAAGTCGTCGGAACTGACCTCGCCTTCCACCACCACCATGGCGTCGGTCTGCAACAGCGACTGCGCGGCCTGGAACGAATCGGCGAACAGCGACGCTTCAATACGCCCGGAGCGGTCGTCGAGGGTGATGAAGCCCATTTTGTCGCCTTTTTTGTTCTTCATCACCCGCAGCGCGATGATCAGGCCGGCAACGGTCTGGGTGTCACGCGCAGGCTTGAGATCGACGATGCGCTGACGGGCGAAACGGCGGATCTCGCCCTCGTACTCGTCGATCGGGTGACCGGTGAGGTACAGGCCCAGCGTCTCTTTCTCACCGCGCAGACGCTCCTTGAGAGTGACCTCGCGGGCGTTACGATGGTTCGCGTAAACATCGGCATCGGCTTCGACGAACAGGCCGCCAAACAGGTCGGCGTGACCGCTGTCATGGCTGCGTGCGGTCTGCTCGGCGGCCTGAATCGCCTCTTCCAGAGCCGCCTGCAACACGCCGCGGTTGCGGTCGATGTTGGCGTGATACTGCTTGGTTTCCTCGAAGAAGAACGGCCCGAGGCGATCCAGCGCACCGCTGCTGATCAGACCGCCGAGGGTGCGTTTGTTGACCCGTTTGAGGTCGATGCGTGCGCAGAAGTCGAACAGGTCCTTGAACGGCCCGGCCTGACGCGCCTCGGTGATGGCTTCCACCGGCCCCTCGCCCACGCCCTTGATCGCGCCCAGGCCATAAACGATACGGCCTTCATCGTTCACCGTGAACTTGAACTCGGAGTTGTTCACGTCCGGCGCATCGAGGCGCAGCTTCATGGTGCGCACTTCTTCGATCAAGGTCACGACCTTGTCGGTGTTGTGCATGTCCGCCGAGAGTACAGCGGCCATGAACGGCGCCGGGTAGTGTTTCTTCAGCCAGGCGGTCTGGTACGACACCAGGCCGTAGGCGGCGGAGTGGGATTTGTTGAAGCCGTAACCTGCGAATTTCTCCACCAGGTCGAAAATGTTACCGGCCAGGTCCGGATCGATATTGTTGGTCTTGCAGCCTTCAATGAAACCGCCGCGCTGCTTGGCCATCTCCTCAGGCTTTTTCTTACCCATGGCGCGACGCAGCATGTCGGCCTCGCCGAGGGTGTAACCGGCCATGACCTGAGCAATCTGCATCACCTGTTCCTGATACAGGATAATGCCGTACGTCGGCAGCAGCACAGGCTTGAGACCATCGTACTGGTAATCGACGTGGGGGTAGGACAGCTCGGCGCGACCGTGCTTGCGGTTGATGAAGTCGTCCACCATGCCCGATTGCAGCGGGCCCGGACGGAACAGCGCCACCAGTGCGATGAGGTCTTCCAGGCAGTCGGGCTTGAGCTTTTTGATCAGCTCCTTCATGCCCCGGGATTCGAGCTGGAACACCGCCGTGGTTTCGGCTTTTTGCAGCAGGTCGTAGGTCGGGGCGTCGTCCAGCGGAATGAAAGCAATGTCGAGTGGGTCCTCGCCCACTTTGGCGCGGTCGCGGTTGATGGTCTTCATCGCCCAGTCGATGATCGTCAGCGTCCTCAAACCGAGGAAGTCGAACTTCACCAGACCCGCCGACTCGACGTCGTCCTTGTCGAACTGGGTAACCAGGCCGCCGCCTTCCTCATCGCAATAAATAGCCGCGAAGTCAGTCAGCTTGGTGGGTGCGATCACCACACCACCGGCG
>CAURWS010000267.1:0-5856 GCA_963528485.1 uncultured Pseudomonas sp.
CTTTTAAGGCATCACACGCCCTTTCCCCGAATGCTTGGCCTTGTACATCCAGCGGTCGGCCTCGCGCATCAGTTCGTCCGGGGCTTTGCCCGAGCCGGGTTCGTACATGGAAAAGCCCACGCTGGCGTTGCTGCGGATCACGTCGCCCTTGATGATGATCGGCTCGGCAATCGCGACCAGCAGCTTTTTCGCCACCTCCCGCGCTTCATCCACCCCCGGCACGATGCCCTCCAGAACCACGATGAACTCGTCCCCCGCCAGTCGAACCAGGCTGTCGGTACGCCGCACGCAACTGTGCAATCGCGCGGAAATGGTTCGCAGCAGGTCATCCCCCGCGTCATGCCCGTAGGTATCGTTGATCCCTTTGAAGCCGTCCAGATCGATGAACATCAGCGCCAATTGCAACCTTGAACGATCAGAACGGGCCATCGCGATCGGCAGCAAGGCGTCCAGCGCGCGCCGGTTATAGAGACCCGTGAGCGCGTCGTGACGGGCCTCCTGCTCCAGCTCCTTGCGCCCCTGAATGTTCTGGATGATGGAGATGAAATACTCCAGATGGCCCTCTTCGGAGAGCTTCTTGGTCACGCTCAGATTGACCCACACCCAAGCCCCGTCCTTGCGCAGGTAACGCTTTTCCATCTGATAGCGGTCGATCTGGTTGTCGATCAGTTGCTGCAGCATTTGCATGTCGCTGTCCAGGTCATCGGGGTGGGTGATGTCCTGAAAAGTGAGGTGCTTGAGTTCCTCGGGGGCGTAACCGAGGGTGTCGCACAGCGCCGTGTTGACCCTGATCCAGGCGCCATCCGGCGCCACCAGGGCGATGCCCACCGAGGCCAGCTCAAACATCGAGCGATAACCCGCCTCACTGGCCTTGAACAGAGCGTCAGAGCGATTGCGTTGGAGGCGCGCCAGCATCAGGTTTTCCCGCAGTTGCACCTCGCGGCTGACGATGTCGGCCAGGTCGCGCAGGGTGTCCAGTTCTTCTTGGGTCAATTGACGCGGGCGTTCGTCGATGGCACACAGCGTACCGACGGCAAAGCCTGTGCTGGTGCGAATTGGCACCCCGGCATAAAAGCGAATGTGCGGTGCGCCGGTCACCAACTGGTTGTCGCGAAAGCGCTCGTCTTCGGCGGCGTCAGGCACCACCAGCGGCGAGGTTTGCAGAATGGCGTGGGCGCAGAAGGCCATTTCTCTGGGGGTTTCAGTGGCCTCGAGCCCTGCGCGGGACTTGAACCACTGGCGATCTTCGTCAACTAGCGACACCAGGGCGATGGGCACGTCGAGCACGCGCGCCACCAGGCGGGTGATCCGGTCCAGAGAAACTTCGGCCGGGGTGTCGAGGATTTCCAGTGAGTGCAGCGCCTCAAGGCGCTCTCTTTCATATGGAGGAATGGGCGCTTTCATATCTCTCGGCCGACCCTGAAAAGACCCTCTGGAGTCTATACCGGGTCGCGCGACTGCGCACATGCCGATCCGGCTTTGCCTTCAATCGGCCGCGAACGCCTGCTCTGCCGCGCGCTTCCTGAGCAACTCGATGAACTGCACACGCTCACGGCTCGCCGCCTCGCCCTTGCGCGTGAGCAAGCCGAACGGCGCCATGCGCTCTTCGATCTTCACTTGCAAGGCTTTGACCAGGCCCATCTTCAAATAATCGCGCAGCGCCGATTCGGACAGCACCATGATCGCGTCGGTCAGTTGCACCAGTTGCTGCATCGAATACACCGAGCTGCATTCGATGATGTCTGCCGGCGCCGCCAGTGACAGTCGCTCAAGCGCCTGATCAAAGGCGATGCGCGCCGGGCTGCTCTCCGGCTGCAGAATCCATGGCCAGTCATTCACCAGCTCGGCCCAGTCCAGCTTGCGTCGCGTGGCCAGCGGATGCCCCTGATGCACCACCACCATCAATTGCTCATTACCCAGGGGTTCAAATGCGTAGTGCTCGCGATCCGTCGTGGCATTGCGCCGCGCAATGGCCAGGTCGATGCGCCCCTGCTCCAGCAACTGAATCACCTGATCGCTGGTGTCGCCCATGATGCGGATGCGCAGTTGCGGATTGAGGGCCTTGATCTCGGCCACGGCGTTCATCACCAGATCGGGCGCGGCGCCCATGATCGTGCCGATCGCCAGATAGCCATAACCGCCCTGCAAGCGCGCCTGCATGTCGGCGGCGCAGCGATCCAGCCCGCTCAGGGCCGACTCGGCGAAGCGCAGCAGCTCCTTGCCCAGCGCGGTCGGACGCATGCCCCGTGGCAGGCGCTCGAACAGCTCGCAGCCGAACATGTCTTCGATTTCGTGAAGCATCCGCGTCGCGGCCGGTTGGGACATGTGCATGTTCAGCGAGGCGCGATGCAGGTTCAGGCTGGAACCGAGCACCACCAGCATTTGCAGATGCTTGTAGCGCAGGCGGCTGAACAGGTGCTGGGGCGAGGTGTTCTCGGGCATGGCCGATGTCCTGTAAGCGATACCGTGAAGGTATCGATCCTAAGCTAAAAACGATTGGTCGCACATCGCTTGGCGGCAGTAGAGTCTGTGCCGTACGCAGTCAAATAATTCCAAAAAGGAAACTGTCGTGAACACACTCCCCTCGTCCTTGCTGGCCAAGGTCTCATGGCGTCTGCTGCCCTTCCTCCTGCTGATGTACATCATGGCGTTCCTCGACCGCGCCAACGTCGGCTTCGCCAAGCAGGCTTTTCAGGCCGACACCAGCATCAGCGACGCCGCGTTCGCGTTTGGCGCAGGGGTGTTCTTTGCCGGCTACGCACTGCTGGAAGTGCCGAGCAATCTGATCATGCACAGGATCGGCGCCAAGCTGTGGATGTGCCGGATCATGGTGACCTGGGGCCTGGTCTCCGCCGCCATGGTCTTCGCCCACAACGAAACCACGTTCTACGTGCTGCGTTTTCTGTTGGGCGTCGCCGAAGCGGGCTTCTTCCCCGGCGTCATCCTTTACCTCACCTACTGGTTCCCGAACGCAGCGCGGGGCAAGGCCATGGGCTTCTTCTATTTCGGCGCGCCGCTGGCATTCATCTTTGGCAGCCCGTTATCAGGTCTGTTGCTGGAGCTCGATGGCGTGCTGGGCAGTCACGGCTGGCAATGGCTGTTCGCCGTCGAGGGCCTGATGGCTACCGCAGTGGGCGTGTGGGCGTACTTCTATCTCGATAACCGCCCCTCCGACGCCCAATGGCTGAGCACTGAGGAGCGCACGCAACTGCAAGCCGTGCTCGATGCCGAAGACAGCCAGAAGCAAGGCCACGGCAGCGTGCTCAAGGCCATGTGCCAACCGGCGGTGTTGTACCTGTGCGCAATTTATCTGCTGATCCAGGCCAGCGTTTACGGCGTGGTGTTTTATCTGCCCAGCCAGGTCGCCGGGTTGATGGGCACCAAGGTTGGCTTCATGGTCGGGTTGGTCAGTGCGATTCCTTGGGTCTGCGCACTGATCGCCGCCTGGCAGGTGCCTGCGATTGCCGATCGTACCGGTCAGCGTCGCCTGGTTGCCGCGCTGACGCTGGTGATCTCCGGGCTTGGCATCGCCGCGTCGGTGACCTTTGCCAATCCGCTGCTGGCGATTCTCGCGTTGTGTTTCGCGGCGTCGGGTTTCATTGCCGTGCAGCCGGTGTTCTGGACCTTCCCCGGCAGTTTTCTGGCCGGTAGCGCTGCTGCAGGCGCCATTGCGTTGATCAACTCATTCGGCGCCCTCGGCGGGTTCATCGCACCCATCCTCAAGAACTGGGCTGAAAGCGCCTTTCAAACGCCCACCGCCGGTCTGTACCTACTCTCGGTGACCACCCTGATCGCGGCGGCGCTGATCATGGGCATTCGCCCGCCCAAACCGAGCACGGCGCACAAGCTGCCGACCTTTCAACACTGATCCCTATTCATTCGCATCATAGGAGTCCTCCATGAGCACGCCAACCATCAAGCACGTCCGCGCTTTCGTTTTGCGGGGCGGCGGTGCCGATTATCACGATCAGGGCGACGGTCACTGGATCGACGATCACATCGCCACGCCCATGAGCAAATACCCCGAATACCGCCAGAGCCGCCGCAGTTTCGGCATCAACGTGCTTGGCACGCTGGTGGTGGAAATCGAGGATTCGGCAGGCAATGTCGGCTTTGCCGTGACCACCGGCGGCGAACCGGCGGCGTACATCGTCGAGAAGCACCTGGCGCGGTTTCTCGAAGGTGCGAAGGTCACCGACATCGAAAAGATCTGGGATCAGATGTACCTGTCGTCCCAGTATTACGGGCGCAAGGGGCTGGTGATCAACACCATTTCCGGCATCGACCTGGCGCTGTGGGATCTGCTCGGCAAGGTGCGTCAGGAGCCTGTGCATCAAATGCTCGGCGGCGCGGTGCGCGATGAATTGCAGTTCTACGCCACTGGCGCGCGTCCCGATCTCGCCCAGAAAATGGGCTTTATCGGCGGCAAACTGCCTCTGCACCACGGTCCAGCCGAAGGCGAAGAAGGCCTGCGCAAGAACCTCGAAGAACTCGCCGTGATGCGTGAACGGGTGGGCAAGGATTTCTGGCTGATGCTCGACTGCTGGATGAGCCTGGACCTGAACTACGCCACCAAACTGGCCCATGGCGCCCAGGAATTGGGCCTGAAATGGATCGAAGAAGCGCTGTCACCCGACGACTATTGGGGTTACGCCGAACTGCGCAAGAACGTGCCCAAAGGCATGCTGGTCACCACCGGCGAGCACGAAGCCACGCGCTGGGGCTTTCGCATGCTGCTGGAAATGGGCTGCTGCGACATCATCCAGCCGGACGTCGGCTGGTGCGGCGGGATCACCGAGCTGATCAAGATTTCCGCGTTGGCCGACGCGCACAACGCGATGGTCGTGCCTCACGGTTCGTCGGTCTACAGTTATCACTTCGTGGCCACGCGCACCAACAGCCCGTTCGCCGAGTTTCTGATGATGGCGCCGAAAGCCGATCAAGTGGTGCCGATGTTCCACCCGCAATTGGTGGGCGAACCGGTGCCGGAGAATGGCCGCATGCGCCTGTCGCGCCTCGACAAACCGGGCTTTGGCGTGACCCTCAACCCTGAGTGCCAGCTGCATCGGCCGTACACTCACTGACAGGAGTCCCCTCATGAAAATGCCGCACAACGCCTTCAAGGCAGCCTTGGCCAAAAACGAGCCGCAGTACGGCATCTGGGCCGGGTTCGCCACGGGCTATGCCTCGGAAATCGTCGCAGGCCTGGGTTACGACTGGATGCTGATCGACGGCGAGCACGCGCCCAATACGGTACCGAGCATTCTTGCGCAGCTTCAGGCGGTCATGCCCTACCCCACCGCGCCCATTGTCCGAGCGGTGACGGGCGACGCGGTGCTGATCAAACAGTTGCTGGATATCGGCGTGCAGACGCTGATGGTGCCCATGGTCGAAACCGCCGAGCAGGCAAAGGCGCTGGTGCAGGCCATGCGCTACCCGCCCCACGGCATTCGTGGGGTGGGCGGCGGCCTGACCCGCGCCACCCGCTGGGACGCCGTGCCGGATTACCTCAACACCGCCCATCAAGAGCTGTGCCTGATCGTCCAGGTGGAGTCGAGCAAAGGGGTGGAAAACGTCGAAGCCATCGCCGCGGTCGAAGGCGTCGATGCCGTGTTCATTGGGCCTGCTGACTTATCCACAGGGCTGGGACACATCGGCAACCCGTCTCACCCTGAGGTACAGCAGCAGATTCGTCACGCCATCGATGCGACGCTGGCAGCGGGCAAGGTCTGCGGCATTCTCGCGCCTGCCGAAGAGGATGCGCGGCGCTACATGAGCTGGGGGTGCCAGTTTGTTGCAGTGGGCATCGACATCAGCCTGCTGCGCCAGGCGGCAAAGGAAAATCTGGCGCGTTAT
>CAURWS010000268.1:0-5847 GCA_963528485.1 uncultured Pseudomonas sp.
GATGATCGGCAAACCAATCAGGCCCATGTAGAACACCAGGGTCTGCGCCGGTGACACCAGATCTTTCCACGGCAGGTCGGTAGTGTTGTTCTTCAAGTGACCGGTGACGAAACGCACGGATTGCGCGTAGTCGCGGTGGGTCAGCGGAATCCCGGCGTAGGCCGCGCAACCACTGGCTGCGGTGATACCCGGCACCACCTGAAACGGAATGCCGTGTGCTGCCAGCTCTTCGATTTCCTCGCCGCCACGGCCAAAGATGAACGGGTCGCCGCCCTTGAGCCGCACCACCCGTTTGCCCTGTTTGGCCAGATCGACCAGTTGCTGGTTGATCTGATCCTGAGGCACGGCGTGATCTGCGCGCTGCTTGCCAACGTAGATCCGGTCCGCATCGCGACGGCACAGCTCGAGAATCGCCGGTGCAACCAGACGGTCGTACAGGACGACATCGGCTTGCTGCATCAGGCGCAAGGCCTTGAAGGTCAGCAGGTCCGGATCGCCTGGCCCTGCGCCCACCAGATACACCTCACCCGATGCGCTCGGCGCTTCGCCATCGATCTTCGCTTGCAACAGGCGCTCGGCTTCGGCGCCCTGCCCGGCCAGTTGCCGATCAGCGATCGGCCCCTGAAACACTTCTTCCCAGAACGCGCGGCGTTGCTGAACGTTGGGGAAAAGGTTCTTCACCTGATGACGAAAGCGTGCCGCCAGACCGGCCAGATGACCATAGGTCGGCGGAATCCAGCTTTCCATCTTGGCCCGGATCAGCCGAGCCAGCACCGGCGCGTCGCCACCGCTGGACACCGCAATCACCAAGGGTGAGCGGTCGACGATGGCCGGGAAGATCACGCTGCACAGGGCAGGCGCATCGACCACGTTGACCGGCACGCCGCGCTGACGGGCATCGGCCGAGACCTGGGCGTTGAGCGGCTCATCGTCGGTGGCGGCGATGATCAACACGCAGCCGTTCAGATCCGCCTCGTCGTAACCGCGCAGAATCTGTTCGCCACCGCTGCTGTCGATCAGCTCGCGCAGCTCCGTTCCGATCTCGGGTGCAACCACCCGCAGGACCGCACCGGCGTCGGCCAGCAGGCGAGACTTGCGCAAGGCAATCTCGCCGCCGCCCACCACCAGCACGCGGGCACCCCGAAGGTTGTGGAACAGTGGCAGAAATTCCATTTAGCCGATGACCTCGATGCCACCCATCCACGGCTTCAGGACCTCCGGCACGCGGATCGAACCGTCGGCCTGCTGGTAGTTTTCCAGCACGGCAACCAGGGTACGACCGACTGCCAGGCCGGAACCGTTGAGGGTGTGAACCAGCTCAGGCTTGCCGGTTTCCGGGTTGCGCCAGCGGGCCTGCATGCGGCGCGCCTGGAAGTCGCCACAGTTGGAGCACGAGGAGATTTCGCGGTATTTGTCCTGGCTCGGAATCCACACTTCCAGATCGTAGGTCTTCACTGCGCTGAAGCCCATGTCGCCGGTGCACAGGGCCAGTTTGCGATACGGCAGTTCCAGCAATTGCAGGACGCGTTCGGCGTTGGCGGTCAGGCTTTCCAGGGCTTCCATGGATTTTTCAGGCTCGACGATCTGCACCATCTCGACCTTGTCGAACTGGTGCTGACGGATCATGCCGCGGGTGTCGCGACCCGATGCGCCGGCTTCGGAACGGAAGCACGGGGTGTGGGCGACGAATTTCAATGGCAGCTGCTTGGCGTCGAGGATTTCGCCGGAGACGATGTTGGTCAGCGACACTTCAGCGGTCGGGATCAGGTACAGATCGGCTTCGCCTTCGCGGGCGATCTTGAACAGATCCTCTTCGAACTTCGGCAGTTGGCCGGTGCCCTGCAGCGCAGGCGCCTGAACCAGATAAGGCGTGTAGGCCTCTTCGTAGCCATGTTCGTTGATGTGCAGGGTGATCATGAACTGCGCCAGCGCGCGGTGCAGACGGGCGATCGGGCCACGCAGCAGAGCGAAACGGGCGCCGGACAGCTTGGCAGCGGTTTCGAAGTCCAGCCAGCCGAACTTCTCGCCCAGCGCGACATGGTCCTTGACCTGGAAGTCGAACGAGGCAGGCGTGCCCCATTTGGACATCTCAACGTTCTCTTCTTCGTCAGCGCCGACCGGCACGGATTCGTGAGGCAGGTTGGGCATGTTCAGCAAGATGACGTCGAGCTCAGACTGAATGCCGTCCAGCTCTTTCTTGCCATTGGTCAGCTCTTCGGCCATGCGGTCGATGTCGGCCATCAGCGGCGCGATGTCTTCGCCGCGCTGTTTGGCCTGGCCGATGGATTTGGAACGGGCGTTACGCTCGGCCTGAAGCTGCTCAGTGCGGGTCTGCACAGTCTTGCGCTGGTTTTCCAACGCTTCGATGCGGGCCACGTCCAGTGTGAAGCCACGGGAAGCCAGGCGATCCGCTACGTCCTGAAGCTGGGTACGTAACAGTTTGGAATCGAGCATATCGGTCTCTCGTTTGTCTATTCGGGTCTATTAAATTCGGGTCAGTGACAGGCCAGCCCAGGTGGCGAGCAACCCGCCAATCACACTGATTGCCGCGTAGCCCAGGGCCAGTGGCGCCTGCCCGCTTTCGAGCAAGCGCAGCGTATCCAGGGAAAACGACGAAAACGTGGTCAAGCCGCCGACAAAACCGACGATCAGACCGGCACGGATTTCGATTGGCACTTCCGGGCGCAGCAGAAACCAGCCATAGAGCAAGCCGATGATCAGGCAGCCCACCAGGTTGACAGCCAGTGTCGCCGTGTAGAAATACCGGGGCCAATTGGCCGACACCCAAGTGCCTGCCGCGAAACGCAATAATGTACCAGCGATGCCCGCAATCGACACCGCAAGAATCGTCTGAATCACTATTTTCTCCGCTGACGAGGGCTGGCGCGATCCAGCGCCGCAAGATGTTTGAGCTTTTCGCCGATTTTCAGCTCAAGGCCCCGGGGCACCGGCTGGTAATACTGACGCGGTTCCAGCTCGTCAGGGAAGTAGTCTTCGCCTGCCGCGTAGGCGTCCGGTTCGTCGTGGGCGTAGCGGTACTCCTCGCCATAGCCCAGTTGCTTCATTAACTTGGTCGGCGCGTTGCGCAGGTGAAGCGGCACTTCCAGCGAACCATGCTCGGTGGCTTCGCGCATGGCCATCTTGAAGCCCATGTACACCGCGTTGCTCTTCGGCGCGCAGGCCAGATAAACGATCGCCTGCGCCACGGCCAGCTCGCCTTCGGGGCTGCCCAGACGTTCCTGCACATCCCAGGCGGACATGCACAACGGCAGCGCGCGAGGGTCGGCATTACCGATGTCCTCACTGGCCATACGCACCACACGACGCGCCAGATACAGCGGATCGCAGCCGCCGTCGATCATCCGCGCAAACCAGTACAACGCTGCGTCGGGGTTGGAGCCGCGAATGGATTTGTGCAGTGCGGAAATCTGGTCGTAGAACGCCTCGCCGCCCTTGTCGAAACGCCGACGGCTGTCGCCCAGCAGGCTTTGCAGCAGCTCGGGTTCGATCTCGCTGCCGTCTTCGGCCAGGTCCGAGGCGTTCTCCAAGAGGTTAAGCATGCGCCGGCCGTCGCCGTCGGCAGCGGCCAGCAAGGTCTTGAAGGATTCGTCGCCCAGGCTCAGATGACGCTTGCCCAGCCCGCGTTCTTCAGTGAGCGCACGATCGACCAACTGACGCAGCGCCGATTCGTCGAGGCTTTTCAGCACATAGACGCGGGCGCGGGAGAGCAAGGCGTTGTTGAGTTCGAACGACGGGTTTTCGGTGGTCGCGCCGATGAAGATCAGCGTGCCGTCTTCGACATAAGGTAGAAACGCATCCTGCTGCGACTTGTTGAAGCGGTGCACTTCGTCGACGAACAGAATGGTGCGGCGGCCGTATTGGCCCGCCTGCTGTTTGGCCACTTCGACGGCCTGACGGATCTCCTTGACCCCGGCCAGCACCGCCGAAACGGTTTCGAAGTGCGCGTCAGAGACCTTGGCCAGCAGCCGCGCCAGCGTGGTTTTGCCCACACCCGGCGGGCCCCAGAAGATCATCGAGTGCAGCGCGCCCTGCTCCAGCGCTTCACGCAAGGGCTTGCCGTGGGCGAGCAGGTGTTGTTGGCCGACGTACTCATCCAGATTGGTCGCCCGCAAACGGGCGGCCAGGGGCTGGGCAATCGGTTCACTGCTGAACAGGTCCATCAACGACGCTCTTACCTTGTGTGCCTGAAGACGCTGCAGACGCTTATTCCTGAATAACGTCAGCGCCCTTCGGAATCTGGAACTGGAATTTGCTCGCCGCGACAGGCTCGTTGGCCTTGACGCCGGTGAACAGGATATTGGTGCGCTGGCCCACGCTGTCGATCAACTGCATGTCGTTGATCATGCCATTACGAAACGACAAGCGCAGGTTGTCGAACAGGGTGTCCTTGGATTTGGGCTTGAGCACGAAGTCGATCACGCCGCCCGCTTCCTTGGCCGTGATGTCGAAGCTTTCGCTGATCTTCGAGACATCACCGGACAGCAGCAGGGCCGGGGTCTGGGTCAGGCGCTGGTCGAGGGTCTTGATGGTGACCTGCTCCAGATCCGGGTCCCATAGCGAGACTTTCTTGCCATCGGAGACCATCAACTGCTCTTGCGGCGCATCGGTGTGCCAGTAGAACAGGCCCGGGCGCTGCAGGGTCATTTCACCGGAGGTTTCCTGCAGCTGCGTGCCGCCGCCGTCCAGGGTCAGCTGGGAGAAACGGCCGCTGAGGGTCTTGGAGTTTTCCAGCAGTTGGGTCAGGCGCGCCACGTCCTTGCTGTCGGCGTGGGCCGGGAGAGCGGAAAAAGCCAGTGCAGATACCAACAACATGCGGATAAGACGCATGGGAGTCCTCTTTGGGGTCAATTAAGGCGGACAGCGCCAGCAGGCGCCATCCGGTCACACGTAATGGGTGAAGTGTCAGTCACGCGCGGGGGCTGGCGCAATCACTTCCCGCGAGCCGTTGGTGTTCATCGCCGTCACGACGCCGGCCATTTCCATGGCTTCGATCATGCGCGCGGCGCGGTTGTAACCAATCTTGAGTTTTCGCTGCACCGCGGAAATCGACGCCCGACGGCTTTCCAGTACGAAATTGACCGCCTCGTCGTACAGCGCGTCGGTTTCGGCGTCATCGCCGTCGCCACCGCCGCTGCCGCCACCTTCGAAGCCGCTGCCGGCCTCCTCGACGCCATTGAGGATGTCGTCGTTGTATTGCGGCGTGCCGCGCAGCTTCCAGGCCTCGACCACGCGGTGAACCTCGTCATCGGAGACGAACGCGCCGTGAACACGGATCGGCAGGCTGGTGCCCGGCGGCATGTAGAGCATGTCACCGTGGCCGAGCAGCTGTTCGGCACCGCCCTGGTCGATGATGGTCCGCGAGTCGATCTTGCTCGACACCTGGAACGCCATGCGGGTCGGGATGTTGGCCTTGATCAGACCGGTGATCACGTCGACCGAAGGACGCTGGGTCGCGAGAATCAGGTGAATACCTGCCGCACGAGCTTTTTGCGCGATACGGGCAATCAGTTCTTCAACCTTCTTGCCGACGATCATCATCATGTCGGCAAATTCGTCGACCACCACGACGATGGTCGGCAGCTTGGTCAGCAGCGGCGCTTCGTCGTGAATGCTTTCGCGGTGATAAAGAGGGTCGGCGATCGGCGTGCCGGCGTCTTCCGCTTCCTTGATCTTGTGGTTGAAGCCCGACAGGTTACGCACCCCCATCTTGGCCATCAGCTTGTAGCGACGCTCCATCTCGGCCACCGACCAGCGCAGGGCGTTGGCAGCGTCCTTCATGTCGGTCACGACCGGGCAGAGCAGGTGCGGAATGCCTTCATAGATCGA
>CAURWS010000269.1:0-5846 GCA_963528485.1 uncultured Pseudomonas sp.
CGCCAGCCGTAACGCACCGAGTTGCGGCTGCCGACCGGTTTGCCGTCCACCAGGCTCAGGGTGTTTTCCGGGCCCATGCCGCGAATGTCGATCTGCCGGTTATTGCCGCGCTGGCCGCTGCTGGAGTTACCGGTGAGGTTGACCCCCGGCATGGTGCGGATGATCTGCGACAGGTCGTTTGCCGGTGGGCGCTTCTTGATGTCCTCGGCGGTGATCACCGACACACCGGGCGCCTGCTTGATTTCTTCTTCGGCAGTGGCGACCACGTTCTGGTCAGGCAGCTGCAGGGCGGCGGGGTTCTCCGGCTGGGTCGCAGCGTGAACGGCGGTTGCCAGCAGGCAGCTGGACAGCAGCACGAACGGGGTGAGGGTGGGCAGCGGACGAAACGACATCGATGATCTCCGAGGGAACGACGTGACGCGAGAAGATCACGGATGATAATGACTGACGTTTGCGAGTAAAGCGCATTAACTTTCTAAACATTTGCGGTCACCCGCGATGTCTTTTGATTCTGGCCGCAGGCCGTAGGAGTTCAGCTTGCTGCGGACCGCGATCGGGCGATCTGCTGCGCAGCAGCAGTAAATCCAGCGCATGCGGTACATCAGGCACAACGGAGTCGTCTGGTCTTGCTGCCGCTTCGCGCCAGATCGCGAGCAAGCTTGCTCCTACGCCCTCCGGGCAGAAGCTCGATCCGAGTCAACTCGATACCGGCAACGTCATATGCATGATCAACCCCGGCTTCCCGTTGCTGGCCCACAACCTGCCGCCCTGCAACTCCACGGCGCGACGAGCGATGGCCAGGCCCAGGCCGAAGCCTTCGGTGCTGTTGTCCAGCCGCTGGTAAGGCACGAAGATCCGCTCCAGATCCGCCTCGGCCACACCCGGTCCTTCGTCCTGCAGGCACAGGTGCCAGTGATCGTCCTCACGCCAGCCGGTGAGGGTGATCTTGCCGTTTTCAGGGGAGAAGCGGATGGCGTTGCGCAGCAGGTTTTCCAGCGCCTGGGCGGCGCTGTCCAGGTGCACCTGCACGCAACAGTCGGTGCCCAGCAGGCAGATCAGCCGCTGCGCCGGCCAGCCACTTTCGAAGCAGGCGTCTTCGCACAGCGCTTCCCAGATCGACAGCATCAGCACCGGTTCAGTGGGCAGTTGCGGACGCTCGGTGTCGAGCCAGGCCAGGTCGAGGGTGTCTTCCAGCAGGCGCTGCATGTCGCCGATTTCCCGGTCCAGCCGCTCACGTAATTGCTCGGGGGGCAGCTCGCTGTCGTGGGCGATGCGCAGACGCGCCAGCGGCGTGCGCAGTTCGTGGGACAACGTGCGCAGCAACAGGCGCTGCTGATTGAGGCTGTGGCGCAACCGGTCGGCCATGTGCTCGAACGCGCTGGCCAGCTCACCCAGTTCATCGCGCCGATGCATCAGCGGCAGGCCCGGCCCATCGCTGTCCAGATCGTCCGCTCGCAGGCTGTCGGCGCGGTCGCGCAGGCGATTGAGCGGCACCACCAGATGGCGATAGATCAGCAAGCCCAACAGCGCAGCCAGCAAGGTCGGCATCACGCCGTGGCTCAGCACGTGGGTCCAGGGCGTCAGGCCGCTGGGCAGCAAGCGCTCGGGCAGTTGCATCACCAGCCGACCTTGTTCCGGCGCGTCAGGGAACTCGATGCTGACGAAGGGCAGTTCGTCCTGCAGACGCCGACTCATGGGCCAGTCGAGCTTGCGCATGAAGGTCAGGTGGCTCGATTCCAGCGCCGACAGCGGCGTGATTCCAAGGCTTTCCAGATGCGGCCCGATCACCGCGACCCAGGTGTCTTCTTCGCTCGACAGTCGCCGACGAAAACCCTCGACGCCGGCATGCCCCTCATTGCGCCAGGCGTCTTCGGCCTGTTGCGCATAGCGGGCCAGATACAGGCGGTCGGCCTGATCGAGAAAGTAGGTGCTGCGCTCGGCCGACACGCCCCAGGTCCAGATGATCCAGGTCAGCAGCAGGCAGAAGGAAATCTGCAGAAACGCGAGCTTCCACAGCAAAGGATGGCGGCGCATCAGGCTTTGTTCGCGTCGATCAGAATGTAGCCCTGACCGCGCACCGCTTGAATCTGTAGGTGCTGCACGCCGATGGCCGCGAGCTTGCGACGCAGGTTGCAGACGTGCACGTCGAGCCCGCGATCCAGCCGGGTATAGATGCGGTGCAGCACCTGTTGATAGAGAAACGGCTTGCTCAGCGCCTCGCCAGGCCGCTCGCGCAGGGTCATCAGCAGGCGGTATTCCGAGCACGTCAAGCCGGCCTGCTGGTTGGCATGAACGACGTCCTGCAGCCCGTCGTCGAACTGCACGGCGGCATCTTCACCCAGCGTTTGAGGCGCTGGCAGGCGGGCCATGCGGCGCAACAGGGCGTTGGCGCGGGCGTCCAGTTCGGCGAGGCTGAAGGGTTTGGGCAGGTAGTCATCGGCGCCGCGGGTGAAGCCGGTGATGCGATCCTGCTCGGCGCCCAGCGCAGACATCAGCATCACCGGCGTGTCGTCGACATCACGCAGCGCTTCAAGCAGCGACAGGCCGTCCATGCCCGGCAACATGATGTCCAGCAGCACCAGATCAAATCGCGATGTGCGCACGGCGGCCAGCCCCTGATTGCCGGACTGGCAGGCGGTCACGGCAAAGCCGCGCTTTTGAAAATGCAGGTCCAGATCGTTGCGCAGGCGCGCGTCATCTTCAACCAGCAACAGAGTAGGGGTCATGGGGATGCTTAGGTGAAAAGTCTTTATGAGAATGGTTCGCGGTTGCGAATATCGCACTGTTGGCTGTTTTGCGCAAACGCTGAGTGATGTCGATTGGCCTTTATCACAGGCGATCACGTCACCCGAGTGCCGTGACGCAGCGCGTGCGTCAGTTGCAGGATCGGGCCTTGGGCCGAACAGGGTATGATGCACGCGTCCGGGATTGCCACGCCGGGCAGCCTTCACCCCGACTCAGGATCGCCATGTTCACCATCACCCGCCTCGAAAGCTCCCCGCCCGAATCCATCGACAGCCAGATCATGCAGATGGTGGTCGATTACGTCACCGACATCAGCATGGTCGGCATCGTACCGAGCAATCCGCTGTACCCGCTGTATCAATACGGCGTTGGTCATGAGGTGCATCAGTATTTGCAGGCCATGAACGGTTCGCGCGGTTTTGCGGTGGAGCTGATCGTGGCGCTGGACAACGAAGACCCGTCGATCGTTTCAGGCTTTCTGCTGTACCTGCCGGTGCAGGGCGACCCCGAGGCGTGCTCGGTGGCGTACATGGCGGTCAAGGCCGATCAGCGACGCCGTGGCATTGCCCGGGCGATGCTGCAGAAAATGCTCGAACGCTATCCCCATGCCGAGCTGGCCTGTTTCGTTAACAAGGTGCCGTATTTCGAAGCGATGGGCTTTCAGGTGCTCAACGCGCGGGGCCCGCAGGTGCTGATGAACACTCGTGATCATCAGACCGATGGTTTGGTGGCGGTGCTGGACATTGCGCCGATCTACAGCTCGGTGGAGGTTCGGCAGATTCACGCCTACCTGCTCAAACAACACGGCAAGCGCGCCATGACCGACGCCGAAAGACAGCGCGACCGGCACATGGATCAGCTGACGCGACAGGCGCGGGTGTTTGTGCAGGCACGGTCGGGCTGAGACGGCGGGTCGATCCCCGGACGTTGACGGTGCGGCTGCCACAGGATGTTCGCGGCACCCTATGAATGGTCAGCGCACCTGCTCATCGAGATCAATCCCACCGGCCTGCAGGCTCCACATCTCCAGCAGAAAATCCGTTTCCTCATGGCGTAACGTGCGTGCCATCGGCAGGTGTCGGGCCAGCAGGTCGTGGGCTTCGCGGCCTTGCATCGGGCAGCCTTCGATGGGGTGCAGCCAGTGGCAGGCCAGCACCGCGCCGTCTGCTTTCAGGCTGCTGACGATGCGCTCGATGACCTGCACGAACACCCCAGGCTCCAGGTAATACGCCCATTCGCTGATCACGATCAGGTCGAACGATCCTTCAGGCCAGTCCCCCGGCAAGCACCCCTCGATCACCTTCGCCCGAGCAAGGTGATTCAACCGCTTGCGCGCGAGTTCTACGGCCCGCGCGCTCATGTCCATGCACACCAATTCATCGCTGCGTTCGGCCAGACGCAGGCTCAGTTCGCCATTGGCGCAGCCGGGTTCGAACGCACGCGCGTAGCGCTGACGGGGCAGGGCGGCGAGGGTCAGGTCACGTTTGCGCTGCTCGTACCAGCGGGTGCGAAAGGCCCAGGGATCATCACTGTCGGCGAACAGTTCGTCAAAATAATCGGCAGTCACGCTCATATAAATACCAGTTCAAAGGGCTGCAACAGACGCTGCAAGGTCGTGGCGTCGAGCACAGGCGCAGCGCCGGTGCTGTGGTCGGGGTGCAGTTGGCTGATGTGCGCGGTGATCGCCCGCCGTTTGCGCATCTGTTGCTCATCACTGAGCCACAGCTTGCGCGCTCGGTCCCAAGGAATGCGCGGGTCGTTGGGCTCTGCCCAATGCCAGGCCCAGACTGGCATCTCCAGTAACGTGGCCCCGGTGTTGGCAGCCGCTTGTGCGGCGCAGTGACCGACCGCTTCGTGATCGCAATGACCGTCATGACGCCAGGTGCTGAGCAGAATATCGGTAGCGCGTAAATCTTCACTGAGCAATGCGATCAGTGATTCAGAACCCGCAGCGACGTCACCGTCCGTCATGCCCAGGCGCTGCCAGCTGATGCGCGACAGGTCCAGACCCAAACTTGTGATGGCGCATTCGCTTTCCTTGACGCGCTGGGCCCGAAGCCGCAATTGCGGCCAGTCGGTAGAACCCGGATGACTGCCTTCGCCATCGGTCACCGAAATCAATTGCAGGTCGTGCTGTCGCTCGACCATCCCGGCGAGCAGCCCGCCGCAGGCCAGTACCTCATCGTCCGGATGCGGCGCCAGGATCACCAGGCGCGAGCCCGGCGGCACCAACGCATCGAGGGTGATGGGCTGTACACCGCCCAAGGCGACGCTGTTTTGCCAGGCGCTTAATGGCGTGCCTTGAACGCCGAAGGGTTGTGGTTCAGTCATAGCGACCAGTCCTCAGCTTCAAGGCCCGCGAGCAACTGGCCCAACCCCGCAAGATCCCGTTCGGCGTGGCTTTGGCGAATGAATACGGGCAGGTCGACAGCCAGGCGGGCGAACTGTGGATCACGGCAGAAGGGCGTCGCTCCCAGCGCCCGGCCCACATGGCGGCAGACCTGTTCAACGGCCATTTCGACTTGAGCGCGAACCCGCTGGACGGGCAATTGTGCGTTTTCCTGTGGATGGGCATCGATCCAGGCAGCGCACTCGCGCAAGGCTGCCGCAGCGCCCGAAAGTGCAGCGTCGACACTGCCCAGATGCGCGTCGGCGTGGGCATCGGCGCGGCCTTGCTGGCGTTGTCGATGAAGCGCCCGCGCAAGGGATGCGGCGGCGCCGTACCAGGCCGCCGCGATCCCGCCGCCGCCTTGCCAGAAACCGGGGCGCGACAGGTAAGCGCCAGTCGCGCCAATGGGGTAGCCGACGGCGTTATCGAAATGCACATCGACGCTGGCGGTGCTGGCCATGCCGACTGCCTGCCAGGCTTGCGCATCAATGGTGATGCCCGGCTGGTCGAGGTGAATCGCGATCAGATAGGGCGTATCGTCCACGCCCCAGGCGGTGAGCAATGCGTAGTCGATCTGCTGGGCGCCGGAGCACCAGGCCGTGCGTCCGTTGAGTCGGAATTGCTGGTCAGAGCCCGAAGTTGCGCGAACCTTGGCATTGGGCGGCTCGGCAGCCCAGACGCCCCAGATACCGGGCTCGGCAAACGGTGTGCA
>CAURWS010000270.1:0-5843 GCA_963528485.1 uncultured Pseudomonas sp.
ATGATGACGATCACAGGCAGGCATTATTGTTATCTCTGATTTCGTGATGAAAATTAAATTACACGAAAACCGATAATAATATCAATTTATGAAAATTAATTTCTTTCATCCCGCACTGAACCGCTCCCGATACGCCTGCGGCGTCACTGCCACCGTGCGTAAAAAACTCCGACGCAGGGTCTCCTCGGTGCCGAAACCGCAGCGGTCGGCAATGCGTTTGATCGGCAGCGCGCTGTCTCCCAGCAACCGGCGTGCGGCCTCGACGCGCAGTTGTTCGATGGCCCGGGCGGGTGTGTTGCCGGTGTGGGCGCGGTAGTGGCGCACGAAGCTGCGTTCGCTCATGCCCACTTGCGCGGCGAGGGTGGCGACGGAAAGGTCGCTCGCCAGGTTGTCGAGAATCCACGCGTGCAGGTCGCCAAAACGGCTGTCCTGGCTGCGGGTGGCGTGTTGCATCGACAGCGCTGTGCTGAATTGCGACTGTCCTCCGGGACGCTTGAGAAACACCACTAGATCCCGCGCCACGGCCAGGGCGACCGTGCGCCCAAGGTCGGCCTCGACCATCGCCAGCGCCAGATCGATACCTGCTGTCACACCTGCCGAGGTCCACAGCGCGTCCTCGTTGATGAAAATCGGCTCCGGATCGACTTGCAAATCCGGATAGCGCTGAGCCAGCTCCTCGCAACTGTCCCAGTGCGTCACCACCCGATGGCCATTCAGCAACCCCGCCTCGGCGAGCCGAAACGCACCGGTGCAGACCGACGCCAGACGCCGCGCACCGGCGGCCTGATCACGCACCCAGCGCAGCAGGTCCTGATCCTGCAACGCGACATGCACCCCCCGGCCACCGGCGATGATCAGCGTGTCAGAAGGCTTTGTGGGCAAGGGATGGGTGTGCAGGCCCAGGCCCGCCGACGAGACGATGCTGCCGTCTTCCCGGGCGATGACCATGGGTGTGTAAGGCGTCGCCAGGCCCTGTTCGGCGGCATGGACGTTGGCCGAGGCAAACACCTGCAGAGGCCCAGTGACATCCAGCAGCTGCACGTTGGGAAAGGCCAGTACGTGAATGGGCCTGGGCGTGTGGGGCATGGCAAGCGCTCCGATGGGTTGGCGGAAACTGTGGGTGTTATGGCGTATCCGCCAGAGCGTATCTGGCTACAGTGAGTTCGTCCAATACGCACTGACATTCGCCAAGGAGCGACGCTATGACCCTGCACATCGGCCTGCTGACATTTCCCAAGGTTCAACAACTGGACCTGACCGGCCCGTACGACGTCTTCGCCAGCCTGCCCGGCGTGACCGTGCATCTGGTCTGGAAAAACCTCGACCCGTTGCTGTCGAGCACCGGCCTGGGCCTGATCCCGACCCAGACCTTCGACAGTTGCCCGGATCTGGACGTGATCTGCGTCCCCGGCGGCGTGGGCATCGATGCGCTGCTGGAAGACGCCGAAACCTTGGCGTTCATCAAGCACCAGGCGAAAAACGCGCAATACGTCACCTCGGTCTGCACCGGCGCCCTGGTGCTCGGCGCAGCAGGCCTGCTGGAAGGCAGGCGCGCGACCACCCACTGGGCGTCCCACAGCCTGCTGGAGAAGTTCGGCGCGATCCCGGTCAAGGATCGGGTGGTGCGCGACGGCAACCTGATGACCGGTGGCGGCGTCACGGCGGGTATCGATTTCGCCCTGACGTTGATCAGCGAGATTTTCGACGCCGGCACTGCCCAGGCCGTTCAGCTGCAAATCGAATACGCGCCTGCACCACCGTTCAACGCTGGTCGTCCGGACACCGCGCCTGCCCACATTCTGGCGTTGGCGCAGGAACGTGCGGCGCCCGGACTGCAAGCGCGTCGGGAGATCGTTGAGCGGGTGACAGCGGCCTTGCGTTAAGCCGGTGGGGTGCAGGCCGGGATTTCGTACCAGCAGAGGAACAGGTCCAGCGCCGATTCGACCACGCTGGCCTGTTTCTCGGGCGTGAGCAGCGGCTCGTTGAGGGTGACCTGCGGCCAGAAGGAGAAGGCCTTGAGCAGGGCGTGAATCTGCGAGGCGGCGAAACCTGGCTCGACGGCTTTGAGGCGGCCGTCCTGCTGGGCGCCGCGCACCCAGACCGTGAAGGTTTCTTCGCGCTGATTGAGGCGGTTGACCCAGACTTGAGCGCGCTCGGGGGAATGAATGGTGGCGCCGATGGCCACGCGGGCCAAGTCGATGAAGTTGCTGTCGCTCAAGGTCTGCATCTTCGCGCTGAGCAATTCGCGCAGTTGATCGCGCAACGGCACGCCCGCCTGGTAGGGCGCATCCGGTTGCGCCGACGCGCTGGCCCACAGGCGCTGGAGCATCTCCGAAAACAGTTCTTCCTTGCTGGGGAAGTGGTTGTAAACCGTGCGTTTGGAGACTTCCGCACGCGCCGCGATGCGATCCATGCTCGTGACCTCGAAACCGTTATCGCGAAATTCGGCAATGGCTGCCTGAACAATGGATTCACGTTTTCGGTCGGTCAGGCGCGTCGGAGCAGTCATGGCATCGCTTCTAAAAGAGAAATGAGCTGACGCTAACAAACGCCAGCAAGAAAATTACACCGAGCAGTTTACTTCTCTTTGGAGATCGTGCAAGCTAGAAACTACACTGTGTAGTGTAAAAGCCTGTTACAACTTCTCGCTTACTTCTTTGCGTCGTATGCAACATTCTGCAACGCGTCCGCCGCTGCAGAAACCTCCACCCGTTTCATGGAGTCAGCACCTCATGGCCTCGATCGAAAAAAACCTCGATAACGCGCCTTCGTTGCCCGTCCTTTCCCGCGAGGAGGGCCGCTATCGCAATCACAAGCCGATGCAGCGCTCGGGGTTCCTGAAGACACTGCGCATCTTCTGGAATGCCATGGTCAACAAGCCGCGTCATACGCGCCCGGTCGGCGAAATTCCGGTTCAGCCGTTGTCTCGCCAGCAATTGCTGGCCGCGCCGAACAACACGGTGTATCGCCTGGGCCATTCGACCGTGCTGCTCAAATTGCGTGACCAGTATTTCCTCACCGACCCGGTGTTCGCCGAGCGCGCCTCGCCCATCCAATGGGCCGGGCCACAGCGCTTCCACCAGCCGCCGATCAGCCTCGAAGACCTGCCGCCGCTCAAGGCGGTGATCCTCTCGCACAACCATTATGATCACCTCGACCACATGAGCATTCAGGTACTCAAGGACAAGGCCGAGCACTTCATCGCGCCCCTGGGCGTGGGCGATACGCTGATCGAGTGGGGCGTGCCGGCGGAAAAAGTCCAGCAGCTTAACTGGTGGCAGTCCACGGAGATTCATGGCATTCGCTTTGTCGCCACACCCGCTCAGCACTTCTCGGGCCGTAGCCTGCGTGACGGCAACCAGACGCTGTGGTGCTCGTGGGTGATGATCGATGGCGCTCAGAGAATCTTCTTCAGCGGCGATACCGGCTATCACGAAGGCTTCAAGCTGATCGGCGAGCAATACGGCCCGTTCGACCTGACCCTGATGGAAACCGGCGCCTACAACGTCGACTGGCCGGACGTGCACATGCAGCCGGAAGAAACCCTGCAGGCACACATTGACCTGCGCGGCAAATGGCTGCTGCCGATCCACAACGGCACGTTCGACCTGGCGATGCACGCCTGGCACGAACCCTTTGACCGCATTCTCGCTCTGGCCTGGGATCGCAGCATTTCCATCACCACGCCGGAAATGGGCCAGCCGTTCTACCTGCAATATCCCAGCCGTGGCGAGGCCTGGTGGCTGCGGGTCGAGAAGGCTGTCGAAGCGCAGCCACCGTGCGTGCCACGGCGTCGTTGCAATCGGCAGCACGCGGCCAGCCGCTAGGGGGCGAGCGCGGAATCAGGGCTTGTCGTGGTTCTGATCCCGCGCTTTTTCCTGCTCTTTCGGCTGCTCAGGATGACGAGGCTGTTCGCCTTGCTGATTCGCCTGTTTGTGCTGCTCGCCGACTTTTCCGGCGTTCTCTGGTCTGTGGTTAAGGTCTTCACGGCTGGATTCTTTGGGCATGGCTCATTCTCCGTTGGGGGCGCAGAACCTCGCGCCGTTACGCGCAATCGCTCATCTGCTTGATCAGCATCAGCGCTTCGTCTTTGAACAGCGGCTGTTTCATCCGTTCGGCCAGCAGCGCGACCTCACGTTCCCGCTCGCAGGCGACCACTGCCGCCACGGTGCCTTGCTTGCAAATCAGCGCCAGAAAGTCGAAGTCCTCGGGTTCGCCAAGGTAGACGATGTCGTCCCAGTCCTCGGCGTGACCCAGATAATCCACACGTTTTTCGAAGTGATAGGTCCAGAAATAGGGCACATCGCTGTAGTGCTTATTCCCCCCAAGCATGTTGCTGGCAGCAATGCGCGCGTGCTGTTGGGCCAAGCGCCAGTGCTCGATACGTTGCGGCCTGCCGCCGATGGGAAAGGTTGCGATATCGCCTGCCGCCCACAGATCCTTGCCGGCCTGCATGCCTGAGTCGACAGCCAGAGAGCCGTCTTTTTCCAGCTCGATGCCGTCGATGAATTGCGTGGCAGGGGTTACGCCGATACCGATCAGCGCCAGATCCACGGGCAATCTTTCGCCATTGCTGAGCACCGCCGTTTCCAGGTGTTTCTCGCCGCTAGGGCTATCGCCCTCGAAGCAGCTGACGTCCACATGGGTGCGAAACAGCACGCCGTTCTGTTCATGCAGTGCGCGAATCGCCTTGCCGATGCGTTCGCCCAACTGCGCGGCGAATGGCACTTCGTGGTGGGCCAGCACGGTGACGTTCACTCCGTGTTTGCGCAGGGCCGAAGCCGCTTCCAGACCGATAAAACTGTCGCCGACGATCAGCGCATGTTTGCCCGGTTTGGCGGCGGCAAGGATCTTTTTCGCGTCCTCACGACAGCGCAACGTCAACACCTGCGGCAGCTCCGCGCCGATCAGTGGCAGGGCGCGGGGTTCGCCGCCGGTGGTGATTAGCGCGGCGTCGTACTCGAGGCGGCGGCCGTCTGCCAGGGTCAAGCGTTTGTTGACGACGTCGAGCTTCATCACCTCACCTTGAATGCGCTCGATGTGATGTTCGTCGTAGAAGGCGTCTTCGCGAAGGGACGGGGTTTCGTCAGGGCGCATATCGGCGGCGAGGACGAATTTGCTCAGAGCGGTGCGGTCGTAACCCGGCGTGATTTCGCGATCCACCAGCAGCAGGCGACCGTTGAAGCCCTTCTCGCGCAGGGCGCAAGCGGCGGCCGTTCCCGCAGCGCCGGCGCCGATGATGACAAAACAGCGGTCGTCGTCGGGCAGCATTTCGGGGCGGGTCTGCATCGGTTGATCGTTAACGTGAATCTGCCCTTCGATGATCTGAAGCGGGTAGCGGGTGAGGGCGTCCAGAGCCGGTGGTTCGCACAGATGGCCGTCGGAAATCGCGAACTCGGCCTTGTGCCACGGGCAAATCAAGTGTCCGTTGCACACCGCGCCGTCCGCGAGTGGCGCCCCGGCATGGGGACACTCGGCCTGATAGGCACGCACTTCCTCTCCATGGCGAACCAATACGACCTTTTTTTCGCCAACTTCAACCTGGATGCCGCGATCTCGACGAAGATCGGCCAGGTTAGCGACTCGATGCATTGGCATTTTCTTATCCTCCCAGGCTTTATGTTGGGAGTGGGCGGCCAATGAAGAGGTTCAGAGAATCTGCCGAACGCTGCGAGGGGGCGCGAGATGTCAGCGCACCAAGCCCAACCGCTCATGCCAGTCGGCAATGGATTCCTCAGGATATTGCTCGAACTGCTGATCCTTGGGCCCGGTCTCGACTTCCACCCACGAGGCCTTGGAATCCAGCAACAGGTGCGTGTGTTCCGGGGGCGTCGGCAATGGGG